>JAFYTB010000082.1 GCA_017559045.1 Eggerthellaceae bacterium
ACAGCAGCTACGAGCCCCTCTGTCACGCCCGACCCCATCTGTCACGCCAACCCCGTCCCCCAAGCGGCACACCCTCCGCGCTACTGACCTTTCTTCATGGGCAAGGGATTGCATTCAGGCACCAAGGTGCAAACTTCGCAGTTCTCGGTGACCGTCATGTCGATCTCCTCCCACGGACACGCCTCGAAACCAAGACGCTCGTAGAAGCCCTTGCTCGTTCCGCGGGCAATGAGACGCAGCTCGCCATAACGCGCCTGCGCATCTGCCATCAAAGCCTCGCCTACATGGTAACCACGCCAGCTAGAGTGCACGACGATGGGGTTTACATGAGCCACACCGTAGTTGCCAAAGGCGATACGGATAAAACCAACCGCCTCGTTGCCGGAATTTGCCGCAACGGTCACGTTCTCGAGGTCGGGCAGATAATCCATACCCTCCGAATAGCAGTAAGGATCCAAATACGCCCTATCGCTCTCTCGAGCCGGACGCAGCGTAAACAAAGCTTCGGACATTTCGTCATTCCTTCAAGACAAACGGAAACTAAACTTCGGCGCATCAAACAGATCCGGCGGCCAGAAAGCCGCCGGAATCACCTGTTACATAATGGGGGGCACGTAGATCTTCATGCGAGAGTGCGGAATTGCCTTCTTCGCAAGCTCGGTCAGACCCTCGACAACGATGGGCAGCTTCTCCGTGGGAATGCCCATGAACATCATATCCTCGCCAATATCGCTTGCAGCACGGCAGCCATAGCAGCCGAAGGTGATGTTGGGCTCCTGCTCCATCATGGGGTACAGAACAGCCTCGACGCACATGGAGTTGTAACCGCTTGCGTGGAAGTCGAAGCGATGACCCGTGTAGTAGCTCATGGACATGCACAGCCACATCATCTGCTCGGGCGTGCCGGTAAACACCACGACCTCAGGCTCGCGCACCGTCGCATTGAGCGGTGCAACATAGGTGGCGCGACGGCTCTTCTCGGGAAGCGTCGGGCGCTCAGCGACCATGCGAGCGGCAGCCTCGGCATTGACCAGCTTGTGGAAGAGAACGTAGATCTCGCCCGTTGCCAGCTTCTCGGGAACACCCGTCATGCCGAAGATGGAAGTGCCGTCGGGGCAGGAATGCTTAAACGGCGGCATGAGGATGCTTGCACCGCGGCGAGCAGCCATCATAGCCTGGCAGAAGCGCAGGTTCTCGGGCGGCATAGGCACGTCGGGCAGCAGCTCGTCCTTGTCAATCAGGCTGACGGCAATGGGCTGCCAACGAAGGCCGAGCTTCTCCATGATGATGCTCTGCCACTCGGAGTACTGCTTATGAAGCTCGCGGGAGATAGGCTCAGCACGCGGCTCGTCGGCAAAGGGATCGTACTTCGCATCGCCGATGGCCTCGACCAAAAGCGCACGCTGCGGGCAGTTGCCGGAACACGTGGTGCAGCCCACGCAGTCCTCAATATGAGCGGCGTACGGATAGCCATTCTCATCCATCTCAAGAACGTCGCACGGACAGAAAGCCACGCACAGATCGCACTGCATGCAGCGCTTAGGATCGTTCGTAATCTTGTAATCAGCCATTAAAACCTCAGTTCAAATCTTTCGAATCACAGAGTGATGCCGGTAGCGCAAGCGCTTCGGCCCAGCATAGGCCGAGCCGACGCAGGTCGATCTAGTGTCGATCGCCTACACCGCGCAGCGACTCCTTGCCCCACGGCGGATACACGCGCCTACCGCAAGAATCCGTCAAATGATAGGAGCAGAAGGGAATCGCACGTCCGTCGGGCACGGTAACCATCATGGAGCACTCACGCAGACGCTGAGTGTCCATGCTGTACGCATCCATGTAGTTCATGATGATGACGGAAAGACCCGTCTTCACCTCGATGCCCTTCTTGTACAGGATATCGAGGAACACCGAACCCTGCGGACTGTCGGGGCTGTAACCCTGGGCATACTCCTCCATGGTCATGCGCGTGGTGGCAGGATAGAAGCCGGAAGGATGCTCTGCGTCCTCGCTCTTCACCAGGAAGACGCCGGTATCGCACAGCGGGTTCGAGCAACCGAGCGGCCAAATGTCCTCAACACGAATGAGGCCCTCGGACTGCTCAGCAAGCGAGAAGATAACATCACCCGAAGACATGGGGATGACGCGCTCGGCATCAAAGCGACCCGACGTAAACGCAGGCTGCAGTGCAAGACCGGCGACGACATCGGAGTTCTCGAGAGCGAACTTGAGCAGATCGCCCAGCTGATTGTCGTTCACACCGGAAACCACAGCAACGGAAAGCACGCACTGAATGCCGACCTCACGGCAACGCTCGATGACCTTGAGCTTGATGTCGAGAATATCGCGACCGCAGGTAGCCTCGTAGACATCGCCCGTCAGGCCATCGAAGGACAGGTAGACGCCCGTCAGGCCAGCGGCAACCAGGTTCTCCAGGTAGCCTTCGCGTGCAGCGATAACCAGACCGTTGGTGTTGATCTCGATGCCCCAGAAGCCCTTCATGCGACCCATATAGATGATGTCGAGAAGATCCTTACGGCAGGTCGGCTCACCACCGGTAATCTGCACGGCGCCGTCGGTACCGACAGCATTCGCGATGACGTCGTACATCGTCGAAATCTCTTCGAGCGTAGGATCGTCCTCGCCGCCAGTGGAGCTAGCGAAGCACACCGGGCAACGCAGGTTGCAGTTGCGCGTGACCTCGATCTCAAGCAGCGTGCCGCGACGCTCATGCCTACCGCAGGTTCCGCAGCCGTGCGGGCAACGAGCAATAACCGGCGTAGTGTTCTGAGGCTTCGTCTTCGGGAACGCCTCAGAGCGCAACCACTCATAGTGGTTGGCATCGGGCCACATGCGGGTATCAAGCCTACCATGCTCGGGGCAGGTACGCGTCATCCAGACAACGCCCTCCTCGTCGGCATAAACCTGAGCAGGCAGCTCCTTCAAGCAGGTCGGGCACAGTGCCCCAGTGGTATGTAGTTCTCGAGTTTCCATGTATCAAACCTCGTAGTCTCGTGACATGGGTTGGCACGAATAAGCAGCGGGAGCAGCCCTGCGGGCTGCCCCATAAAACCAAGTTTGTTCAAGTGCGGAAAGCCTCTTCCGCACGCACGTTAGCGCACTCGTTCAACCGCAAAACGCATTCCGCAAGCGTAGCCTGCAAAGCGCGTTCCGCAAAGCGCAGACGAATCACTACTGCTCGTCGATGTACTGACGCGGGTCGTGCTCGTCGTTCGGCGGGGTGCTCACGGTAATGCCCATGAAGTCAACCCACTCGAGCACACGACGGGGAACGAACAGATCGGGCTGGTACTTTGCAGCACGCTCGATTGCACGCATGCAGGAAATTGCATGGGCAAGGTCAGTCTTCTCGTCGATGTCGGCAATGGGAGAGAAGTATGCGCACGGGATGTTCTCAGCGTCGATCTTCTCAACGTAAGCATCGAGTGCCGGCTTGCCGTTGAGGTTGTAGTACACGCCCTGATGGTTGATGGGGGTGTTGTGGCTGAAGCCGACCAGCGAGGTGCCGCACTCCTGGCAGGGAGCCTGGACGAAGCCCGGCGTGCCCTGGGACTGGAAGTAGTCGAGCCACTGGAAAGCCTGGGTGATGTGAGACTTCGGCATGGTGGGGATGTCGCCGCCAACGGAGACGATGTGCTCATAACCCATAGCGAAGATCTGCTGGAACGCATCGTCGAAGTGATCGTCGAAGGTTGCGCCCTTGTCGGTGATGTAGTGGATCTCCATGGGCCACGGGCCGATAGCGTCGAAGGTCTGCTTCATGAGCTCGACGTTGGAGGCCGGCGTGGTGGAGATGAAGAAGTCATAGGTGATGACGTCGGCGTCGGGGTCTGCAGCGACCTTTGCGTCGTTAGCCCACTTCAGCTCGAACAGTGCGTGCATGCAGGACTCGCACACGTCGTACAGGCTGCGCCTAAAGAACTCAGCTGCCTGCTCCTTGGTCAAAAAGCCACCGAACTCCTTGGTCAGACGGGTCTTAACCATGCCCGGGATGGGCGGCTTGCTGAACACCAGCAGCGCCTGCTTCTTCTCTGCCATCTAAACTCCTTCCACTTCGCGTAATCGCGAAATACTTCCCTATGTTTAGCGCAAATGCGCAACGTTTCCTACTGCTCGAACGTAAGGCTTTACGTTCAGGTGCAGAACTTTTTCCGCACGAATGCGGAACTTTACTGCTCGGGCGTGAAACCCGCCTGCCACGAAAGCGGACCCTCGATCTTGCGGATGACGCAGTCGATGTCGTTATACGACCACGTTCCGATCATCGGCTCGCCTTCCTCGATGCTGCACGAGGTCAGGCAGTTGACGTTCGACTCCCACATACCGCCGTAATGCGGTGCGACGGGAGCCCACTCAGGATGCCACCATCCGTAGTCAGCACATATTAGACCATATCGCATAGTTGTGGTGCCCACAACAAAGCGCGCAGCGCCCTTATCGGTTGCAATTTCCACGCAATCGCCCTTTTCAAGACCCAGATCAGAGGCCATTTGAGGGTTCATTTCAACGATGGGATAGCTGACCTTGCGGCGGAAATCCTCGTTGTTGAAATACATGGATGCGTTGTAGGGCTGGCGGCGCGGGCCGGTGATGAGCGAAACATACGTAGCACCCTCGGCCTCAGCACGAGCGATGAACTCCGGCGAGCACAGGCGACGCGGCTCACCCTGCTCGGGCAGGCGAGGACCGCCCAGCTTCGGCAGCATCTCGCTTGCAAGCTCGATCTTGCCCGTCGAGGTAGCGAAACCCTGCGGCTCGCCATCGGGACCAGGCAGCAGATGCTTGTAGTAACCATACGGCTGATGGCACAGGCCCAGCATGCAGTAGGTTTCCCAGTCCATGCCGCACGGCTCAAGCGTACGAGCAATGGCGTCCTCAAAAGTGGCGTCAGGCCATTCCTCCGCCTGGCCAAGGCGAATACCCAGCTCGCGGAAGATGTCGTAGTCGCACTTACGCTCGTAGTACGGATCGACAGCCTTCGGGCCGCCGTAGGCAATGTTGGCAACGCCTCCATGAGCCTGGAACAGCGGACGCTCGATAGCACCTGCCGACGGAAGCACAAAGTCGGCGATAGCAGCCGTCGAGGTGATGTAATAGTCGATGACGACAATGAGGTCGAGGCCCATAAGCGCATTGAACACTCGATGCGTATCGGCGTACGTAAGCAGCGGGTTGGTTGCCTCGACGATGAGAGCGCGAATGGGGTACGGCTCCCCCGTCTCCATGGCGCGCAGTGCAAGGTCGGGATGAACTGCCGTCAGATAACGCGCGGGCAGCTTACGGCCGAGTCGCTCGGTGAGCTTCTCCACCTGAGCGTAACCCTCATAGCACTGCAGCGGCGTGTACTCGGTGTTGAGGCACAGCGCGGAAAGCTCTTCCATGTGCTCGAGCGTGCACTCGAGGTCGACCTCGGGAACGAAGTCGCTTCCCTCGGCAAGCACGCAAGCACCTGGCTTGTCGACGTTGCCTGTCACAGCACGCAGGCAGCAGATGGCACGATGAGTAGGTGCAACCGAAGCGCCAACCTGGTCGATACCACGACCGGAGATAAGCGCTGCAGCCTTCGCACCACCGAACCAACGGGCAGCCTTGATGATGTCCTCAGCGGGAACATCGCACACCTGAGAAACGTATTCCGGCGTATAGGGACGCACATGCTCAGCCAGCTCGTCAAAACCGTGGCACCACTGCGTCACGAATTCTTCGTCAACCAAGCCTTCTTCAATAATGACGTGGATGAAACCAAGCGCGAGCGTGCAGTCAGTGCCGGGCTTCGGAGCAAGCCACAAATCGGCGACACCAGCCGTGCGCGTGAAGCGCGGGTCGATGACGACAACAGGAACCGCCGAGGCACCGTAGCTGCGAATAGCCTGCCAGAACAGGGAGTTGTCCGACTCGGCAGGATTCGTTCCCCACACGAAAAGGCACTCGGTATCGGCGGACAGATCGATTTCGACAGTCCAGCCGAAAGTAAGCACATCCATCCAGATACGCGGGTTCCAGCAAATCTGGCCAATGCCCATATTGTTGGGAGAGCCAAACAGCGTCATAAAGCGATGGAGCGGCCAGAACGAAGCATGCGGGCCACCGATCATGGACGACACAACGCCACGACCATGCTCGTCCGCAAGCTGCGTGAGACGCGCAGCGATCTCGTCGAGAGCCTCATCCCAGCTCACGCGCTCCCACTGACCAGCGCCGCGATCACCAACACGCTTAAGCGGGTAATTCACGCGATCGGCGCCGTCGAGGGCGTCGAGATTCATGCGCCAGCGCCTGCAGCCCGCAAGGATCTTCGGATCATACGGATAGCGCGACGGATCGGGCT
>JAFYTB010000083.1 GCA_017559045.1 Eggerthellaceae bacterium
AAGGGCTCGGTCTGCTGGGCATCTGACGAGGCGACCGCAGCAGACGACGAGGCATCCGTCGTGTTCGCCGTCGAGCTGGAAGAGCTGGCGGCGTTGCCTCCACAGGCGGCAAGGGCCAACAAGCCGGCGAGCATTGCGCTCGCCAGCAGCGCTAACAGCTTTTTCTTGTTGTTGAGCATGGTACTCCAATCTCGGAAGCAAGTAGAATCCATTCCATGCTTCTACGCGTTGTCCCTGATGGTCTTCGCTGCCCAGAAGATGCAGGCGGCGAAAACGATTCCGACGACGCCCTCGAGCAGAGACGAGACATTCAAAGTTCCGGCAAAGTTCACGATGACGCCGACAACCGAGATGATGAGATCGATAAGCGCGAAGGCGTAAGCCGGTCCGACCTTGCTGAAATCGTTCGACGCACGGACCGAGAAGATACCCAGGAGCAGGGTGAAGATTCCCGAAATCAGGAGGACGATTCCCCCGACCAGCACCAGGCCTGTCACCATGGTGGCGGTCTCCGCATCGGCTGAACTCATACCGCCCGAGGTGGCAATTCCTCCAGCGAGAACGCCGCCGCCGCCAATCGACATGGCGCCGAGGAGAATAGCCAAGGCACCCAGGATGATGCTCAGGATGCCCAGGATCTTCAACGTGCTCTTCGCGTTCTTGATTTTCCCATCCATTTTTCAAGCTCCTTTCTCCGCTATTCGTTCTTCTGTGGTTTGGCTGGTACCAACCGTACTGCCAACCAAAGAACCCAATCTTTTTCATTCTCCTTGAAGAATGAGCGGGAAATCCCAGAAAGGTGTTTCATTTCGTGACGGGTTTCACGCAAGCACTTTTGGTGAATGCTGGTTTATGTATAGTGGGTAGATATTTGACCGAATTGCATTCTGCTTCGAGGCAGCAAAGGCTATTCGCGCGGAGGAATGGGACGAGAAGGGCCATGGCAAACTACTTCGGAGAAACGTTGTATTGCTTGAGGGCCGAAAAGGGTCTGTCACAGCAGCAGCTGGCAAACCGGCTGCACGTGACTCGTTCTGCGGTCGCCAACTGGGAAACCGGGCACCGATTGCCTAATGCCGCCATGGTCTCCCATATAGCCAGGGCGCTTGACGCGGACGCGGCGGCGCTGCTCGCAGCTGCGGACGAGTCCCACGATGCCCCGAACGTCCTGCTGGTGGACGACAGCCCCATTGCCCTCGAAGGGGGCCTCCCCGTTCTGCAGGAGGCGCTTCCGAACGCAAACGTCGTCGGTCTCGCAAGCCCGGCGGAAGCTGTGCGCTATTTCAAGAACAACCCGGTTGCGCTGGCGCTTCTCGACATCAAGCTGGGCAAGACCAATGGACTTGACCTTTGCCAAGAGCTCCTGCAAATTAGGCCGAATGCTAACGTGGCCTACCTCACCGCATACCCAGAATATTCCCTCGACGCATGGAACACCGACGCCTGCGGTTTTATACTGAAGCCGCTGGAGGCGGAGGAGGTCCGCAGGCTGATTCCCAGGCTGCGGCATCCCGTGCGAGGGCTGCTGTGATAACGGAACAGTATTTCTATGCAACACTGGATATGTCCGCGCTCCTGTTCGGGGCGTTTGGCCTGATATTGCTTTATATCGCCCGCGACGTCGAGCGATGGCCGAAGGGCTTGTGCGTCGCCATCCTGATG
>JAFYTB010000084.1 GCA_017559045.1 Eggerthellaceae bacterium
CTTGGTGGCGAGATTGGCGTGCGCGTCTATCGTGGCGATGGCGTTGATCCTGTCAAGATCGCCAAGGAAGGCGTACAGGATGCTATCGATCATCTGCGCGACGTGGTCATCATCGACACGGCTGGTCGCCTGCATGTTGACGAGGAGATGATGGACGAGGCCGCGGCTATCAAGGCGGCCGTCAAGCCCGATCAGATCCTCATGGTCGTCGACGCCATGACCGGTCAGGATATCGTCAACGTTGTCCAGGCCTTTGCCGAGCGTGTCGACTTCGACGGTGTCATCATGTCGAAGATGGACGGCGACGCTCGTGGCGGTGGCGCGCTTTCTGTTCGCGAGGTCACTGGTAAGCCCATTAAGTTCATCAGCTCCGGTGAAAAGCCCGACTCCCTCGAAGAGTTCCATCCCGACCGCATGGCTAAGCGTATTCTCGGCATGGGCGACGTGGTCAGCCTCATCGAGAGCGCTGTTCGTCTGCAGCAGGAGGAAGAGGCGATGGAGGCCGAAGAGGCCGAGCGCGTCTCGAAGGGTCAGCTCACGTTCGACGACTTCATCACCATGAATCGCCAGATCCAGAAGATGGGCGGCGTTGGCAAGCTGATCAGCGCACTTCCCGGTGGCGACAAGGCTATGGGCAGCGGTCAGGTTGACGAGAAGGCGCTTGATCGCATGGAGGTCATCATTAACTCCATGACCAAGGCCGAGCGTGCTAAGCCCGAGCTTCTCAACGGCAGCCGTCGTGCGCGTATCGCCAAGGGCGCTGGCACTACCGTCCAGGAGGTCAACCAGGTCATCAAGAAGTTCAACGAGACCAGGAAGATGGTCCGCAAGATGACCGCCCAGATGGAGCAGAATCAGGCTCGTAAGGGTAAGAAGGGCAAGAAGGGCGGCAAGAAGTCCCGCGGCCTGCGTATCCCCGGTATGGGCATGCCTGGAATGGGTGGCCTGAGCGCATCCGATATGCGTGAGCTTGCCAAGATGATGGAGCAGAAGTAACAGTCATTCTTGTGCAAGAAAAACAGCTTTTCACTTGCGCAAATGCATTTCCAAGGGTAGAATAAGCAATTGCTGTTTTCGCTGCTCTGCGTGAGCAGGGCTGCAATATATATTTGATTGGTATTCAAAAAGGAGATTTTCTTCATGATTAAGATTCGCCTCGCTCGTCACGGCGCAAAGAAGCGCCCGTACTATCGCATCGTTGTCGCCGACGCTCAGGCTCGTCGCGACGGTCGTTTCATCGAGGAGGTTGGCCGTTACAACCCCTGCACCGAGCCGGCTATGGTGAAGTTCGACATGGAGAAGGTTGAGAAGTGGATCGCTAACGGCGCTCAGCCGACCGACACTGTCGCCCGCCTTCTGAAGAACGCTCGCGAGAACGCCTAAGTTATGGCTGATCTGACGGAAGACCTCGCAGGTCTCGTTGAGTCTGTCGTCCGTCCGCTTGTCGATGTCGAGGAAGAGCTCGAGATCGACGCGTTTGAGACCGACGATGACGTGATCGTAGTCGAGATTCGCGTCAACGAGGACGACGCTGGCAAGGTCATTGGCCGCCAGGGTCGTGTCATCAAGGCAATCCGTACGCTAGCTCGTGCGGCTGCGTCGCGTGAAGGCGTCCAGGTCGAAGTGGAGCTTATTGACTAGATGCGAACTTGGGTCAACATCGCCTGCTTGGCGCAAACCAAGAATATAAACGGGGGGCTCGTCGCGCGTTGCGCTGCGGGCCTTCCGTTTTTGCTTTCTGAGGGCATGGAAGTTGCCCTCGTTCCTCCCGTGCTTGATGCTCCGCGTCGAGTGACGGTTGAGTCGTTGCAAATGCGCAACGATGCTGAAGCGGTTGTCTTCTTCAAAGAAGTCAAGAACATGGACACCGCCGAGGCGCTTGTCGGATGCCACTGCCTCGTGCAGCGCTCTCTCGTTGCCGATGATCTGGCTGAACTCGAGGGCGATCTTCCTTCTTGGGAGGGTTGGCTTGTTTACGATGCCGTCGCCGGTCTTGTTGGCGAAGTTGCAGAGATCGAAGACAGGCCGCTGCAGCCCCTTCTCGTTGTTTCGCGTGAAGATGGCTCCGAGGTGCTCATTCCCCTCGTAGAGGAGTTTATTGTCTTCCTTGATGAGGATGAGCGTCGTATTGATATGCAGCTTCCTGAAGGCTTGCTTCAGCTTTAAGAGCAGGGCCTTTCGGCTGCTCGTGCCCACTTGCATTTACTTTGTTAGGCGCATCCATGATCATCGAATCGCTTTCTACGTTTCCCAATATGTACGATTCCGTTATGGGCTCTTCCATGATGCGCATTGCGCAGGAGAAGGGCATTATCGATTTTCGTGCATACGATCTTCGCGATTGGACCTATGACCGTCATCGCACCACCGACGATTCTCCTTATGGTGGCGGTGCTGGTTTGGTCATGAAGTGCGAGCCTATTTTTGAAGCGTATGAGGATATCGCTGGCATCCAGATTTCCGACCGCGTTCCCATGTGTCCCAAAACCGGTCCGGAGCCTGCATTCCGAGATGCTGTAGCTCCCAAGGTGGTCTATCTTGCGCCGCAGGGCCGCACTTTTGATGATGCTTTGGCTACCGAGCTGGCGGGGGAGGATCGCCTTCTTTTCATCTGCGGCCATTACGAGGGC
>JAFYTB010000085.1 GCA_017559045.1 Eggerthellaceae bacterium
GAAGCTTCTCAAACTGCTCGTGATCGTAGGCAACGTTGTTGCCAAGATCTCTCATGCCGTTTGGATCCTTGATGATGAACTTGCCGTCCTCGTATTTCCAGGCGCAGATCAGATGGCCGCAATCGTACTGGTTCTCGCATTTCGAGCCATCAGACCAGATCCACGGCTCGCCCCAGTCGCGCGAGCTGAACCAGATGACGCGATCGCCCTTGAGAAGCTCGTTCTTGAAGGATTCGAGGCTCTTATCCTCGAGGAACGTGCTTTCCACGCCGAAGACCTCGCGGAACATCGGATTGAATTCCTCATGTGCGTCGCATGCGCAGATGTCGCCGTTGCCCTCTTCCTTTTGGGGAAGTCCCCATGAGGCACGGAGATCGTATGCCTCTACGGGGGTAAGGCGTGCGCCGGTCAAAATGTTGACCGCCATCGTGAATGAGCAGAGGCCGCATGCGCAGTCGGCGAAGGTTCGGTCCCAGTAGGGATGATCTGCCCACTGAGGATCGATCTGGGCGATATGAACATCCTCGGCGTTTTCAAAAGGCTTGAAAGGTTTTGCGATCATGGTGCTCTCCGGGTTGTCGTTCTGGTGACTCATGAGGCTTTCAACGGCAAATGCCGTGTACGAAGTATAGCAATAGGGTACTCAATGAGGGTCGTAACTACCTGCTCAAAGGCACTTTGCTCCTTTTTACGAACCTGCAACCTCTGATTTGCTGGAGTTTCGCTATAGTGTCCAAAGCGAAATGTAAGGTCTGTTCTTACGTTACGCCTGTTTGCCCATGTTGATGGGCGCAGGAAAGTGAAAGGATTTACAAATGCTTAAGACTACTCTTAAGAAGAGCAAGGTCATGGGCCTCATTGCGGCTTTCACCACCCTTGCTCTCGCACTGGTCCTCATGGCCGGTTGCTCTTCCAATGAGGCTGAGGAGCCCGCACCCAGCGATGAGCCCGTAGCCGAGGCTGGCGCTATCGACGCCGTTGCTTTCGACGCTCTGGTTGCTGGCGGCCCGGTTGCTTCTGACGAGGCTATCGCTGCAAGCGAGTGGGCTACCGCTGTTAAGGAAGCTGGCGTTCTCCGCATTGGTGGCGTTCAGACCTCCACTCTGTTCAGCCTTCTGAACGAAGTTGACGGCGTTACCCGCGGCTTCGACGCTGGTCTTGCTCAGCTTCTCGCCAACTACATTCTTGGCGACCCCACTGCTATCGAGCTCACCCAGGTGACCTCCGATACCCGTGAGTCCGTTCTGCAGAACGACCAGGTTGACGCTGTCTTTGCAACCTACACCATCAACGCTGCTCGTGCTGAGCTCATCTCCTTCGCTGGTCCCTACTATGCTTCTCAGCAGGCAATCCTCGTGAAGGCTGACAACACCGACATCAACGGCCTCGAGGATCTCGAGGGCAAGGTCGTCGCTGTTCAGTCTGGCTCCAACGGCCCGGCTATCATGGACGAGTATGCTCCCGGCGCTATTCAGCAGGCTTTCTCCACCGATGAGGAGGCTCGTGCCGCTCTCGAGCAGGGTCGCGTTGACGCTTACGTCATCGACGAGACCATGCAGCTTGGCTCCATGCTGAAGAACCCCGGCAAGTATCGTATGGCTGGCGAGCACTTCGGCGACATCGATCCGTACGGCATCGGCCTTCCGCTCAACTCTGACGCTGTTGCTTTCGTCAACGACTTCCTCAATGTCCTGATCGAGAACGGCATCTGGGCTGACCTTTGGCAGATCTCCCTTGGCGATCGCACCGGTGTTGAGACCGCTCCTGGCGCTCCCAATGTTGGCGATCTCTCCTTCCTCGAGCAGTAGTTTCACGCTGAAACACTCTTGATTTTCGAGACGACCGAGCCTTCGGGTTCGGTCGTCTTCTTTTTTAACGCGTTGCGACCCTGCAGAAGAGCGCTTTACCGAGGTGTAGCGGTGAGAATCTGTGCAATTGACGTATAATGTCCGTTCATTGTATTTAGCCGTATCACTTTCTGTTGTACCTCTTGGGAGGGTTCGTGAGATTTATCGAATTGCTTTCGACGTATGGAGACATGTACGTCGAAGCAGCGTTTGCCACATGGTGGATGACGGCCGTGTCGTTCATCGGTGCTATGATCTTGGGCCTCATGGTCACCGTCATGCGCGTGTGTCCCATTAAGCCTCTGCGAGTAGTGGGCGACTTCTACGTGCAGGTGTTCCGCAACATCCCCGGCATCTCTATGCTCATTCTCGTTGCCTATGCGCTTCCGTATCTTGGCTTGGTGCTCGACTGGGTGCCGTGCGTTTTGGTGAGCGCCATCCTCATTTGCTCCGCTTTTGCTTCTGAGAACTTCATGAGCGGCATCAACACGGTTGGCGTGGGTCAGATCGAGGCTGCCCGTTCGCTGGGTCTGACTTTTACTCAGATGATGAGGCTCGTCATCATTCCCCAGGCGCTGCGCTCGGTTGTGCCCCCTATGACCAATCTCCTCATCGCCACCATGCTTACTACGGCTATTGCTTCGCAGGTTCCGGTTACCCCGCCCGAGCTGACTGGTGTCGTAAGCTACATCAACACGCGTATGCCCTACGGTGTGCTTGCCTTTATCGTTCCGGCGGCTACCTACCTGTGCACGTCGTTGCTCATTGGCTACGTTGGCAACAAGATTGATCAGCGAGTAAGGATTCTCCGATGAGCGCGCCGGCAGTTAAACCTATTCGCGATTCTCTGTACGAGCAGCCGGGACCCAAGACGCGTCGACGCATTGTCGTTGCTACGGGTATTGCCGCCGTGCTTGTGTTGATCGGAATCGCGCTTATCATTCGTCAGTTCTACATCACGGGACAGCTTGATCCGAAGTATTGGCTTCTCTTTACTCGCTGGACCACGTGGAAGTTCTTGCTTACCGGCTTCATGGGAACCCTGAAGTCTGCTTTTGTTGCAGGTGTGCTTGCGCTTGCCGGAGGCTTGATTCTCATGTGGGGTCGACTGAGCAAGATCACCCCTGTTCGCTGGGTTGCTCGTGCCATTACGGAATTCTTCCGCGGTGTTCCCAGCCTGCTGTTCGTCTACTTCTTCTTCATCGTTATGCCTACGGTTGGCATCAAGATGGACTCTTTCTGGATGATCACCCTTCCGGCTGCCATGAGTGCTGCCGGTGCGTGTGCTGAAGTGTTCCGTGCGGGCGTCAATGCTGTTCCTGCTGGTCAGGTTGAGGCTGCCAAGTCTCTTGGCATGAGCAAGACGAAGACCATGCTGCTTATTCAGTTGCCTCAGGCTATTAGGTTCGTTGTGCCGACGCTTATTTCTCAGCTTGTCATCGTGGTTAAGGACACCACGCTTGCTTACGTGGTTAGCTATGCCGACCTGCTGCAAAATGGCCGCGTTCTCATTGCGAACTACGACGCGCTGGTGTCGGTGTATCTCGTGATCGCCATCATTTACATCGTGCTTAACTACCTCATCAACAAGGCATCCGTCGCTATTGCAAATCGCAGCGGCGTGAAGCTCATCGACGTTTCCAAAGTTTCCTCTTAAGGAGCTCATCTTATGACCGAACAAATTCCTGCTGTCGAATTCCGCCATGTAGACAAGCATTTCGGAAAGCTTCACGTTCTTCGTGATATCAATTTGAGCATCATGCCCGGTGAGGTTGTTGTCGTTATCGGTCCTTCTGGCTCCGGTAAGTCCACGCTTTGCCGTACGGTTAATCGTCTTGAGACCATTGACTCCGGTGAGATCTACATTCATGGCGAGCTTCTCCCCGAGGAGGGCAAGGCCCTTGCCGCCATGCGTTCGAAGGTCGGCATGGTGTTCCAGAGCTTTAATCTGTTTGCCCACAAGACCGTTCTCGATAATGTCACCATGGGTCCCACCCAGGTTCTTGGCGTGAAGAAGAAGGAAGCGGAAGAGCAGGCTATGGCTCTGCTTGCCCGCGTGGGCGTTGCCGATCAGGCTAAGAAGGTTCCCGCTCAGCTTTCCGGTGGTCAGCAGCAGCGTGTTGCCATTGCACGTTCTCTCGCTATGCGTCCTGAGGTCATGCTGTTTGACGAGCCTACTTCCGCTCTTGACCCCGAGATGATCAACGAAGTTCTCGATGTTATCGTCGAGCTTGCTCGTGAGGGTATGACCATGATGGTCGTTACTCACGAGATGGGCTTTGCTCGCCGTGTTGCGGATCGCGTTCTGTTCATGGCGGACGGCGTGATTCTCGAGGAGGCTACGCCGGACGAGTTCTTCTCGAATCCGAAGACGGATCGTGCTCGTGAGTTCCTTGACTCCATCGCGGGCCACTAGTCGGAGGTTTGCATGACTGCAGTTGACGTGAGTCAGGCGGATAAGCCGATTATCGTAGTGATGCCGAAGTACCTTACGGCCGACAGGCTCATCAAGAGTATTTCCTCCTGCGATTCCTTGCTTATCGCTGATAACTATTTCCGCTCCATCATTGCTGCTGGTGGCATTCCCGTTCTTTTCCCCATTACTGAGGATGAGGCGGTCTGCAATTCCGTTCTGGAGCTTGCCGACGGTATCCTTCTTACCGGTGGTGCGGACCTCGACCCTCGCCTGTACGGTGGTAATGCTGAAGACGAGAATCTCGGCGTGCATGTTGCGAACAGGGAACGCACCGAGTATCGCGTCCTTGATTACATCTTCGCCCATGATGTGCCGATGCTTGGTATCTGCCGCGGCATCCAGCTTCTCAATGTCTATAGTGGCGGAACGCTTTACGAGCATCTTGCTGACAACCTTCCTGAAGCCGATGAGAATGGAGTCGAGATCAAGCATTGGCAGGATATCGACTATTCGCTGCCTTCTCATAAGGTTCGCCTTGTCGAGGGCACGCTCATTGCTGACATGCTTGAAGTCGATGAAGTTGTGACGAATTCGATGCATCATCAGGGCATCAAGCAGCTGTCTCCCAAGCTTGAGGCGATGGCTTACGGTCCTGGTGGGCTGGTCGAGGCTGTGCGCGTCCCCGATCTCTCTTTTGCAGTTGGCCTTCAGTGGCATCCTGAGTATCTCGGCACCCATGCGAATATGAACCGCATTTTCGAGAGGCTCATTGCTGAAGCGAAAGACTATCGCCTCCGCAAGTAGCTCGCACTCTCGTGTTTGGCGGGGTGGGAGTCTTTCCGTAAGGTCAATCGAGCGTAACCGCATAAACAAGAATAGAGGCCCCCGGAGTTGTTCTTTACCGAACTGCTCCGGGGGTCTCTCGCTTTTCAGACCTACCTTTGAAAGCTTTCTATTCGCGCTATCATTGTGCGAGACATGCTCAGTGACTGCACGGAGGAAACGCGTGAAGACAACTTGGAGAACCCTTCATTACTATTGGGCGGTGACGCGCAAGCATCTGGGTTTGTTTGTATTGCTTATCGCCTCGACTATTGGCTTTGTCGCGCTGCTCACCTATGGCAACCCCTATGTTATGAGTCTTGTGGTTGACCGTGTGGCGGAAGGCTCTGTATCGGCCGATCAGGTATTCGAGGTGTTCGGCCCTTACATCATTGCTCTCATCTGCATTAACTTGGTGGGTCAAACATGCAGTAAGTTGCAGGATTTTGCGCTCTGGCGCCTTGAGATTGCCGTTAGCTATGATCTCGCCACCATGGCATTCGATGCCTTGTCGAATCAGTCGATGACGTTTCATTCCAATCGCTTCGGCGGCACCTTGGTGTCTCAGACCACTAAATTCATGAGTGCCTACAATCAGCTGATTGAAGCCATCATGTTTCCGTTTCTTCCGGTTATCTGCTCGGTGGTCTTTACCTGCGTGATCTTGACGCCTGTTGTTCCGGTGTACGTTGCGGTGCTCATGACCCTGCTGGTCGTGTATGCCTCGGTTTCCTATCTGATGTACAAAAGGATTCTCCATCTGAACGAGAAGGCGGCTGGCGCTCAAAACCAGCTGTCGGGAGAGCTCTCCGATGCCGTAACCAATATCCTTGCAGTTAAAACCTATGGTCGTGAGGATTACGAGCGCATGTTGTTCGATAGGGCAAACAAGGAAGTGGTTGCCCGTGATTCTAAGCGCATGATGTCTTCTCTTACGAGGGGAATCATTACGGCGGCTATCACCGTGGTTATCATGAGCGTTGTTACCGTGTTCATCACGGGAGGCAATGCTTGGTTTGGCATCTCTGCGGGTACTCTGGTGATGATGTTTACCTATACGAACACGCTGACGAACCAATTCAACTTCATTAATACGGGCCTTCAGCGCCTCAACCGTGCGTTTGGTGATGCAAGTGGAATGACGGCCGTGCTCGATGAGCCTCGACTGGTTTCCGATGCCCCTGATGCGCAGCCTCTTGTTGTCAAGGATGGTGCCATCGACTTCGAGGGTATTAACTTCTGGTATACGGACGGCGGAGTGAAGACGCAGGTCTTCAACGATTTCGAGCTTCATATACCTGCGGGTCAGCGAATAGGTTTAGTTGGTATGAGCGGTGCGGGTAAAACTACTCTGACCAAGCTTCTGCTTCGTTTGGCTGACATCCAAGAGGGAAAGATCTTGGTTGATGGGCAAAACGTCGCTGAGATCACGCAGCAGAGCTTGCGTCGTCAAATTGCTTACGTTCCTCAAGAGGCTTTGCTATTCCACCGTACGATTGCCGAGAACATCGCGTATGGACGTCCTGATGCATCGATGGAGGAAATCCGCGAGGCTGCTCGCCAGGCGAATGCCCTGGAGTTTATTGAGCGACTTCCTCAGGGCTTTGAGACGGTTACCGGAGAGCGTGGCGTGAAGCTTTCGGGCGGTCAGAGGCAGCGTATTGCTATTGCGCGAGCAATGTTGGCGGATGCTCCCATCCTCGTCTTAGATGAGGCCACAAGTGCGCTTGACTCTGAAAGTGAGGCTATGGTCCAGGAGGCGCTCGGTCGCCTTATGGCAGGTAGGACTTCGATAGTTGTGGCGCATCGCCTGTCTACGGTTGCAAGCCTTGATCGCATCGTTGTTCTTGCTGATGGCAAGGTTGTAGAAGATGGCCCGCATGCTGATTTGATTGAGGCTGGCGGAGACTACGCGGCTCTTTGGGGTCGTCAGACTGGTGCGTATTTATCCTAGGGTAGGAGAAGCATGACGAAGCGTGCCTTCAGCGTATTTGGAGACTCGATCTCGACTTTCGAAGGGTGTGTTCCATCCGAAAATCTCGTCTACTATCAGGGGGAGAACCTCGAGCGTACTGGTGTCGCCTCTGTTGAGGACACGTGGTGGATGCGCGTCATTAATCATTTTGATGGGCGCTTGCTTTCGAACGCCTCCTTTTCGGGCAGCATGACTGCGGGAGCGGGGTTTCCCGCGGGCTACTCTGATCAGCGCATTATGCAAATCACTGGATCACAGGGTGAACATCCAGACGATATCCTCGTGTTTATGGGCACGAATGATTACGGGTGGGGAAGCTCTGCAGCTCAGGCGGCGGGACGGAGCATAGCAACGCCTCAATGCGTTGACCTTTTGCGGGTTCCTATGGAGGTCGCCGGGCTTGCGTCTGACGATGGTCTTGCTGAATTCGAGACCGCTTACGGACTTATGCTTCGAAAGATGAGGTCATCTTATCCCGGATCTCGCATATGGTGCCTTTCGTTGATGACGGGAAGAGAGGTCGGTCGCATATCATCGTGCTTCACGTATGCTCTTCGCGGTATCCTTCTTCATGAGTACAACGAGGCAATTTCTCGCCAAGCTTGTTTCAATGGATGCACTTTCGTTGACACTCAAGCAATAGGCTTTGATTACGAAGCGAGTGATGGCACTCATCCGACGAATCGCGGAATGAGGCAGATCGCTGAAATGGTCATCGCTGCGATGATTGATGACGATCGCGTTGATGGTGGGCTGGCTAAATACAGTCACTCCAATGATGGCTGTGCCGCCGTGAGAGCGGATGCCCTCTCGCTTCAGTATCCCGAGTTATTTAATGAGGGAATGAGGGCGGAGCAGTGGTGCGATAAGCCCGCATGTGTTGCTTGCGATTACGCTCGTGGTGCCGGTAACCAATGGTCCTGCGTCTGTGACGCACCTGAGTCTGTTCGTAATGGGAAGGTGGTTTAGACGATGGCTGTCGAAGAACCCCTGTATGATGGCGAAAATCTCCATGTATATCCTCGCACTATGTTTGGCACGGCATTTGTGTATGACATAGAGACCGAGGATGATGACGAGGTGCGCGTCCTCGAAGTGGGTGGCGTGTTTGAGTCAGCTACATATATCGATCACCGTCGTTTCGAGCCTACCTTTGCGTACTACTACGCCTTTGATCATCTATTCGAGGCATTCCCTGAGCCCGATCGAGTGCTCATGATTGGCGGAGGAGGCTTTGCTTACCCGAAGCACTTCATTGCTTCACAGCCTTATGGCTCCATGGACGTTGTCGAGATCGACCCCGTTATTACGCGAATTGCGCGTCGTCACTTTTTCCTCGATGAGTTAATCGAGGATTTTGATACCCGTACCACTGGTCGACTCAATATCGTGACGGCGGATGGGTTTGCCTACCTTAAAGAAGACGGGCCTTCCTACGATGTGATCATCAACGATTCGTTTTCGGGTGGAGAAGCTACCTCTTCGCTTGTTGAGCCTGGAGGATTGAAGGTTGTTAAGAATCGTCTATCCGATCGAGGGGTGTATCTGATCAACGTGATTTGCGACCTTGAGGTTGATGCAAGGCCTCTTCTTCAGGTTGTCGAGAACCTTCGAGGCGAATTCGCGAACGTGCACGTTGTTCCCTGCGTTGATGATGTGTTTGGTGATGCTGACAACAACCTCGTTATCGCGACGGATGGAGAATACGAGTTCACCGATTGCTTGCCTTCGGCGCCTGAGTTGGGGTATTAGCGGAGCTTTGCTCTACGCGTTTTCCAGTCGGGTAAGTACTTATCCATAAGCGCATAAAACTTAGGACCATGACTTCGCTCGATAAGGTGACATAGCTCGTGTACGACGACGTATTCGAGGCATTCAGGCGGATAAAGGGCAAGTCGGGTGTTAATGCAAATGCGCCCCGTAGAGGGCTGGCAGCTTCCCCAGCGGCTCTTCATGTTTCTGTATGCGAGATTGCCCGCTTTGACGCCAATGATGCGCTCCCAGTGCTCGATGAGCAGAGGAGTTGCGGCGGCTACGATAGCCTTCCATTCGGCGGCGTCTTCCTTCGATGCGCTTTCGGCTTGCGCCGTGGGCGAGTTAGCGAGCTTTTCGAGAGAGGCGTCGATCCAGGCTCTCTTCTCTCTAATGAAGCTGCGAATGAAGGTATCGGACGTGCGATAAGGCGCAGATATCTCGATGCTGCCCCCATTATGAGGAGTGACCCGCAGGCGCAGGTTTTTGATGCGCTTGCGGGTCACCTTGACTTCAAGGCCATCGACAACCAAAACGTTGATGTTGGTTTTGCTGGCCACGCTACTTGCGTTTATGGGGCTACTGAGCCGGCTTCATGAGGACGTTCGTGCGAGAGAACGGAACGATCTCTTCAGCGATACGATCGAAGCAGTCGAGGATGTTGATGTTCTGCGGGCAAGCGTCCTCGCAGGCACCGCAACGAATGCACTCGTTGGGAAGCTTCTTTCCCATGTTGAAGCGCACGACGAAGCCGAGCTGGTAATTTGCCTTGTACGGATCCTCGAAGTTGATGAGATAGTTGAGGGCCGTAAGTGCGCCGGATACGCCGATGCCTTCGGGGCAGACCTTGGCGCAGTAGTCGCAGCCGGTGCAGGGGATGGTCTTATCGGAGCTCATGGCTTCGATAATGCGGTCGAATGCAGCCAGTTCAGCCTCGTTGAGGGGCTTGAAGTCTGCAAATGCGCGGCAGTTGTCCTCAACCTGCTCAACGGTGTTCATACCGGAAAGGGTGCAGAAAACGCCAGGGGCGCTTGCGGCAAAGCGGAGAGCAGCGGTGGCGTAAGAGTCGTTCGGCAGCTCAGCGTCAATGATGTCCTTTACGGTTTGGGGAGGATTTGCGAGCAGGCCGCCCTTGACGGGTTCCATGGTGACGACGGGGTAGCCATGCTTTGCGGCAATCTCGATGCACTCGCGCTCGCGGAACGAGGGATTCTCCCAGTCGGCGTAGTTTACCTGCAGCTGGATGAGCTCGGCATCGGGATATGCGGCGATGAACTCTTCGAGCTCTTCGGGAGTGCAATGAGCGGAATAGCCGATATGCTTGGCAAGGCCGCGCTCCTTAACGGACTTCATGAACTCCCAGACCTGATGCTTCTCGAAGCCGGCGGTGCGGTTGCCGCCGAGGTTGTGCATAAGGTACACATCGACGTATTCGACGCCAAGGTTTGCGAGGGACTCCTGCAGCTGGCGCTCAAGATCTTCCTGGCTGTTGCAGTATGCGCCCCATGCGACGCACTTCGTGGCGATGAAATAGTTCTCGCGCGGATGACGCTCTACGAGGGCCTTGCGAAGAGCGACTTCGCTATTGGGATAAGCCCATGCGGTGTCAAAGTAATTGCCGCCTGCCTCAAGGTAGGCATCGACCATTTGAGAGGTGAGCTCGATATCGATCTCGTTCGTCTCACGGCCGGTGAATCGCATACAGCCAAAGCCAAGAGGGCTGATTTTGCTAACATCAAACGTCATGATTCCTCCTCTGATGAGCGTTTGAGATACTTATAAAAAGGATACTACAGTTCCATGCGTAAGCTCGAGCCATCTCTCGTGCGTGTGACGAGTATTCGCTTGTCGATGCAGGATTTGAGCTCTTCGACATGGCTGATTATTCCAATGAGCTTGTCATCGCCGGTAAGTGTTGAGAGCATGCGAATGGCCGCCTGAAGGCTTTCTTCGTCGAGGGATCCGAATCCTTCATCGATGAATAGGGTTTCAAGTTGAATTCCGCCCGCGAATCTCTGCACGACATCAGAGAGGCCAAGTGCGAGCGAAAGAGAGGCCTGGAAAGACTCTCCGCCCGAAAGCGAGTGCGCTGCACGCGCTTTGCCCGTGTAGTAGTCGTGGACATCGAGGTCGAGTCCGCTGGATCTGCGCTGGTCGCCAGATTGTGATCGGCGAACCAGCTGGTAGCGACCGGCGGTAACCACATCAAGACGACGGTTTGCCGCCTCAATGATGAGATCGAGGTACATGCTCTGCACGTATGTTTCGAAGCTGATGCGGTCTTTGCCTTTGAGGTTGCCTGCGGCTGTGTCGGCAAGCGTTCCAATGAGGCGGTATTGCTCCTCGGTCGCTGCCGATTTCTCCATGACTCGAGAAAGCTGCTTGGAAACCGCATTATTGCGAGTTATGCGGGAGGCAAGCGCTTCCGATTCCTCGGAAAGAGCCTTCGCCTTTGCTTCGGCAAGTGCGAGATCTGCTTCAACTTGTTCGATAGCGAAGCTGGGGGACTGGTCTAGCTGAGCCTGAAGGGCAGCAAGTCGGCCTTTGGCGTGTGCGAGTTTTGACTCATGTGCGCGTATGGCAACCTGCGCCTCCTCGAAGGCGGCATTTAGGGTTTCGAGTGCCTTTTGCTTCTTGGTGATACTCTCTTTCGCTTTATCCAGGCTGTCGAAATCAAGTCCCTGAGACAGGGTTTCTGCTTCAGCTTTGGCGGATTCTGCGAGGAGCAGGGCGTTGCGGTGCAGGTCGCTTGCTTTAGCAACCCTGTCGTTCGCTTCTTTGCGTTGCGTTTCCGCGGCATTGCGTGCCGCGATTGCAGCAAGGTACTTTCTTTCGAGGTCTTTGGCGATCCTGAAGGCAGATTTAGACGTGTCAAGCTGCTCTGCGGCTTTGGCGGTATCGGTCTTCAGCGCTTCGAGGGGATTGCCGGGTGTTTCGCCTGACCAGTGCTGTTCGACAAAACGATCGTATTCGCTGCGTTTTGCATCGAAGGCAGCTTGCGAGGTTGCGCAATCCTCCGAGGCTTTTGCGGCTGCTTGCTGGGCTCGATCAGCCGCCTTGCGCAGACGATCGACCTCTTCCTTCTTTGGGGTTGAGTGCGGAAGGTGCGCGGGTGCCGGGTGATCCGCGGATCCGCAAACAGGGCAAGGCTTGTCCGTCTCGAGCGTTGTGGCTAGGATGCCAGCCTGTCCGTCAAGGTATGCATGATAAGCCTCTTCGGCTAGGTGTGTAGCCGTGCGATAGGCGTCTCGGGATGCCGTGTAAGCTTCGAGATTTGCGTCGTGTTGCGTTTTTGCCTCTTGTGCTGCTTTGAGGAGGTCGACGCAGGTGCCGAGCGATTCGTTGCAAGCCTTGAGCGCTGCATCGGCTTCACCTACGGCTGCTTCTGCGCGAACGACTTGAGCGGGGGCTCCCTCCAATTCGGTTGCGGTTTTGCTGAACGTTTCGTAGTCGTTTTCGGCTGTTGCGAGGATGCTGTTTGCTTGCGAAAGCAGCTCGGTGAGGCGAAGCAGATCTTGTTCCGCTGCCTTTTGCTTGTTGACCGCATCGTTCAAGCGCTCGTAGAGCGGAAGCCTCGAAACCTCCGCTGCAATTTCGTTGCGAAGAGATTCTCTCTCGTTGTCGTGAGCTTTCTGCTCTTCGGCGCGGCATTTGGCTTGCTCCAGCGATTCTGCATGAGTGATTGCGAGAGCGTTGACCTCTTCGTGTTCCTTTTTAAGCGCAATGACTCGTCTTGCCTCGTCGGCGGCTGCTTTAAGAGAATCGCGATGCTCGGCTGCTTTCTGAATGCTTTCAGAAAGGGACTGCTTCGAATTCTCGTCCTCGGAATTTTGTTCGGTGAGTGCTTCGCTGAGCCATGCGCCCGTCAGCCTGCTTTCCGCAAGAAGGGAATCCTTGAGAAGGCTGCGATCTGTTCCCTCAGCGAAATCAGCTTGTTTTGCGAGGGTCTTTACTTCGTTGGAAAGCAGCTCGTGCTCGCTCTTGAGGGCTTTTGCCTCTTCTTCGAGAAGGCTCTGGAATCGATCGTATCCTGCCGTGTTGAATAGCCTGCGGAAAATGGTGCCGCGTTCTTTTGTGCTCGACATGAGCAGTTTGCGGAAATCGCCTTGAGCGATCATCACGATCTGGGCGAACTGGTCGCTATCGATGCCAAGAAGCTCAGAGACGGCTTCGTCAACCTCGCGGTTTTTTGTAAGCGTGGGGAGTCCGGGTCTCTCAAATTCCACGCTTCCGAGATGCGTGGTGAATCCGGTGCCGCGCTGCTTTGGGCGTTCGTATTGGGGTGAGCGACGAATGCGGTGCGACTGCATTCGGTATTCGAAAACCAGCTCGACGAAAGTTTCGGTGTCGGGCAGAGCGAAGTCGCTACGAAGGGTTTTGGGGTCGCGGTATTTACCGGAGGCTTTGCCAAACAGAGCGAAGGATATGGCATCGAAGATGGTCGTCTTGCCGGCTCCCGTGTCGCCGTAGATAAGGTAGAGTCCGCTATCACCAAGATTGGAGAGGGGCAGTTCGACTTCTCCGGCGTAGGGACCGAAGGCGCTCATGGTCAAGGACAGTGGTCTCATCGTGCGCCTCCTTCCTGGGCGTATCCTGATTTATCGAGGGTCTCGGCGACAATCTTTGCTTGTTCTTCGTCGAGGGGCTTTCCGTTTTGCTCTTCGTAGAATGTTGCAAAGAGCTGGTAGGGATTGAGCTTGTGGAGCGCTTCGGAGTCGAGGGCTGCTGTTGAAGTGTGGCGAGACCTAATGTTGTCGTAATCGACTGCCATGACATTGGGATAGACCGAACGAACACGCGTTAGCGCGTCTATGGTGGGTTCTTCGTCGGTAAGAACGACGTGGACGTAGTCGTTGGCGTTTCCTTGCTGAACTACGTCGTCTGCGAGGATGCTTTCGAGAGGCCCGCGAATTTCGCGCATATCGTGCAAGGGCTCGATAGGGATGAGCTTCACCTCGATCGTGCTTTTGGGGCCCAGATCGACCAAGCATGCGCTTTTGGGATGGGGGATTTCTGAGAACGAGTACTTCAGCAGGGAGCCTGCATATCTTGCTTCGTCGCGTCCAATGCGCTGAGGGCGATGAACATGGCCAAGCGCAACATAGTCGAACTGATCGAAGACGCTGATGTCGACATTGTCGAGGCCGCCAAGGTTAAGCTCGGAGTCGCTTGTTTCGGGCATTGCGGATCCGGCGGTGACGAACTGGTGTGCAAGCACGACGTTTCGCATTTGCGGGTCGATATCGCAAGTGGAAAGGGCTGCTTGGATGGCGGTCGTATAGCTTTGGCCGATCTCAAGATCTGGGAAGTAGGGTCGAATATGGGCTGGCTTGAGGAAGGGCATGAGCCAGAACGCGACGGTTCCGTGTTCGTCGGGTAGCTGAACGCAGGGGATGCTTCCGTCGTAGACGCCGGGAAAGTGTACGCCGTGGGCAGCCAGGAGACTGGAAGCGTAGGCGATGCGTTCTGCGGAATCGTGGTTTCCCGGAATGGCGAGAACGGAGATATTCTTGCGCGTGGCCTCGGTGAGGAACCAATCGAAGAGGGAGACCGCCTCGGCGGAGGGGATTGTCTTGTCGTATAGGTCGCCCGCGAGAATGATCGCCGAGGTGTTTTCGTTTTCAGCAATGGTCAGTACTTGCTCAAGGGCGTAGCGCTGGTCTTCGAGCATGGAGAAGCCGTTTACTGATTTTCCGATATGAAGGTCGGCTAGATGGAGGAATTTCAAAATGAGCCTTTCATCTACATTCCGGTTGTTGCTTGCCTTTAGAGAATTGAGTTTTGCCTAGGTGATCGCTTGCGCTATTCGTACATATCGAGGATCGAGCGAAGATGTTCGGCGTAGGCGTCGGCCAAGTGCTTCGGTTTCTCGATGGCAACTGCGTTGCCGAATTGGGAGAGCCATCCAAAGAGAATGGGGCTTTCCATGACGCTGACATGCACGCGAGCTCGGTTTCCTTCGGGTGTTCCGAGTCTTACGTCTTTGCCGAAGCGATCTATCACGCTGCTCATGGCGCTTTCGTCGACGAGCAGCGTCATGGGGGTCATATCTCCGCGGAACATGCCGAAAGCACATTTTTGGAATTCCTCGGCATTGAAGTTCGCGATCTGGCTGTTGCGCGTAGCGGGTTCTTCGCAGAGTTCGATCTCGAGCATGCGGTCAACGCGGTAGGTGGTGAAGTCGGCGTACTTGTCGTTGTAGGTGACAAGGTAGTAGTTACCATCGGCGTAGACGAGGTGAACTGGGGTTTCGATGTAGCGCTTTCCATCGCGCTGCATCTTCCTAGACTTTTTCAGATCGTGTTTGAAGTACCAGAAGCTGATTTTGCGCTTTTCCCTCATTGCTTGATGGATGCAGTCGACATTGAGGTAGACGCTTTCGTTCTGCGTTTTGATGCGCCCTTCGACGTGAACTCGTTTTGAAAGGCTTTTGGCTTCATGTTTAGAGGCCATTTTCTTGAGGGTTTTTACTAAGGCATCCGATTTTGATTGCGTAAGGAAGCGCGAGTTTTGCACTGCATCTACAAGTAGGAGCAGTTCGGGAAGCGAGAAGGTTCTTTGCGCGAGGGCGTATTCGACGGTTTTGCGGTGATGCTTTTTGATTTCGATACCGAATTCGCGCAGAACATCGATGTCGCGATAGATTGCCTTGCGCTCTGCGGGTATGCCTTCGGCGGCAAGACGCTCGATGATTTGGGGCATGGACAGCCCGTGATCTGCGTCGGTTTCCTCGTGCATCATTCTAAGGAGATAGAGCAGTCTCATCTTTCCGGGTTCGACGACCATGCAGCTCTCCCTTCATGCGGTTCGTGTCCGCGTGGCGTAAAACACGCGCGTTGCCATATTGAGCTTGGCAAACGTGCAGTTTCGGCTTTCCGATTTCTTTGATTCATTATGGCCTGAGCTTAATTTCAAACTGTACCATGTATGGTACTCGCGTAACAGCTCTTCCCAATAAGATGTTTGACAACAAGACGCTCAAGCTCCTATTGAGAGGACCGAGAATGCCATCCAAGCCTGTTTGCCTTATCGAGTCAACCGCCGTTGCGGGTACTCATCACGTTGCGCGTATACGCGTTCTTGCTTCTGGCCTCCGCGCCGGTGAGCCGCTCTTTCTTAAGCGAGATGCTCGAAATCCTTACGATCCCTTCTCTGTTGAGGTTTTTGATGGAAGCAAGAGGCATCTGGGCTACCTCACCTGCGAATACAACGAAATCGTATCCCGCCTTATCGATGGTGGCCGTAAAGTGATCGGCCTGGTTAAAGGCGTCTCCGAAGTTGATGGCTGGGTGAAGATCGATATGGCGGTGGTGCTCAATGACTAGCGCATTTGCTTCCGTGGGTTTGGGCGCCCGCGTGTCCAATTTCGTGTTCGGCTCTCCCAATGCTTTTCGAGCTAATGGCCTCAGACGAGATGCGCTTCTGTCTTCGGCTCAGCGAAGTGGGAAGTGGATTGAGCGTCGTCGCGAGAATCCGGTATTTGCACTTGACGCGAATCGTCCTGAGTCCGATTCGAGGTTGCCGCGTGTGTGGATTACGGAACCCGCTTTTGATGCCAGGCTCGGTAAAATCGATGGCCGCGAGTTCGTTGGCTCTTATCCTAATGGTGCCGATCCTCGAGGCGAAAAGGCTTTGGCGCTTGCTCGTACGTATTTCGCGGAAGCCCTGGCCTATTCTCGTCAGGAAGATCTTCTTGTGAGGAGGGATTGCTTTAGAGCTGCCGAGATCCTGTTCCTTCATGCTGCTTCGAAGGGAAACGTTGAAGCTCATTTGAAACTCGGCGTTTTGTATGAACAGGATTTGTGCGACGGTCTCTACTGGGGCTGGTCTCGTGATTGTGGTGAAGCTGGCTATATGGGGCAGATGCCTCGTGAGGCGGCGGCGTTCGAGTGCTTGAGTTTTGCGGCGGTTCGCGGTAATGCCGAGGCATGCTGGCGCTTGGGGGATCTGCTGGCTGAAGGGCGAGGATGCGCGCCTCATCTCGAAAATGCAAAGATGCTGTATAGGCGTGCGTATACGATTGCCGAACGAGAGAGCGATCTTGAGGCTTTGGGGGCATCAGCTCTGCGTCTTGGAAAATTGACCGAGGCGGCGGGCGGCGGCATTCGTTCTTTCAAACAGGCGCTTTCTTGGTATCGAATTTCGCTCAATGCGCTTGATCTCGTTGTGCAGGCAGGCGCTTGGCATAGCAAGAGGATGCTTCATGAAGCGCGTAGGGGAGTGAGCCGCATGCATCAGGAGATTCACGGGGGATACTAGTCTCGGTGATCTGGGCGTGTCTCCAGACGTTATACTTGGCTACATGAGCCAACAGTTTGAAATATCGACCGAGACCCAAGAGGCGAAGCTTGCACGCATTAAGCGAGAGCTTAGCGAGGTTCCTGTTCTTCCGGGAGTGTATCTGTGGAAGGACGCAGCTGGTCAGGTTATTTATGTTGGTAAGGCGAAGCAGCTGCGAGCTCGCATGCGCCAGTATGTTAACTATCAAGACGAGCGCGCGAAGATCCCAATGCTCGTCGAGCAGATTCATTCATTTGAGTACCTGGTCGTCGACAACGAGCATGAGTCGCTCGTTCTTGAGAAGAACCTCATCAAAGAGCATAGCCCTTTCTTTAACGCTGACTTTAAGGACGATAAGAGCTACCCCTTTATCGCTATCACGAAGGGCGAGGTGTTTCCTGCGATTAAATACACGCGTGAGAAGCATCGTTCCGACACTCGCTACTTCGGTCCCTATACTGACGGTCGTGCGGCACGTCGACTCGTAGACATTGCTCGCCGCGTCGTTCCTCTTTGCGCTGCAAGTTGCGCTGATTGGCGTAGTCTTTGTCGTCGCTTGGAGAAGTCAGATGCGCTTGCCATGGATGCCTACCTAACTAAAGAAGGATCCATCAAGCCTTGCTTCGATGCTCATGTGGGTCTTGGCCCCGGTGCTTGCTGTGGTCAAATTACCCCTGCTCAGTATGAGGTCAATGTAAAGCGAATTGAGCGCTTCCTTGCAGGCCAGCATGGTGAATTCATCGATGAGCTCACCGAGGAAATGCTAGATGCAGCAGCTGAGCTTGATTTCGAGCGCGCGGCACGCATCAAGCAGCGTATCGATACGGTGAATTCGCTTACCGATAAGCAGCATGCGGTTTCGACGAGGAATCTCAATGCTGATGTTGTCGGCTTCTTCCGCGAGGAAACCATTGCTGGCGTTCACGTCCTCATGGTTCGTGAAGGTCGCATTATCAATAGCAATGAATTCGTGCTCAACCATGGCCTTGATGTTCCCGACGAGGATCTTGTTCGTAACTTTCTCATGCGTTATTACGACGCAAGTACCTCTATTCCTCATGAGGTGATCTTGCGAGAGGCGCCTGAAGATCAGGAGGCTATGGAAGCATGGCTTACCGACAAACTCGCAAGCGCGCACGGTGCCAAGGTGCGGTTCCGCACTCCCGTCAAAGGCGAGAAGGCCGAGCTTGTTGCCATGGCCGAGACGAACGCCCAGCACACGCTTATGCGCTACAAGGTTCGTACGAACTACGATGACCATCGCATCAACGA
>JAFYTB010000086.1 GCA_017559045.1 Eggerthellaceae bacterium
AGGCAAGTATCTGCAGCCATATCGCAGAACAGCAGGCTGTGGTTAGTCACCACCACAGGAGAAGCTTCCGCCGTCTTGCGAGCGCCGTGAACAAAGCACGAAGTTCCAAAGACCGGGCACTGACGACGCATGCAGTCATGGCTCGTCGTGGTGATGGCCTTTCTCGGAAGAGTCCTGTAGTCGATCTTCAGAGAATCGATATCGTCGTATTCAGTCTGCTCAATAAAGGAGACAAGCGCGGCAAGCGCAGGCGCCTGGCTGCACTCCTTGGTACCGACGAGCCTCTTTCGAGGACCGTCTTGAATAATGCGCTCGACCTTTCGCAGACACGGATAGTGCGAAAAGCCCTTCAGGGCCGTATAGGTCAATTCAACGCCGGTTTCCGCCAAAGACTCCTTCAGTCGCGGAAGCTCCTGAAACACCAGCTGGTCCAAAAGTGCGTTTGTCTTGGTTGCAACGCCAACGTTAACATCGTTCTCAGTGGCGAGCAGAACCAACGGAAGAAGGTACGCCATGGATTTGCCCACGCCCGTGCCTGCCTCAACCATCAGATTGCTATCCTCAGAGAACGCAGCGCCGATAGCCTGGGACATAAGAAGCTGCTCTTCGCGAGCTTCGTAGTCAGCAAAGCGAGATCCAACGATACCCTCCGCTGAGAAGGCATCGGAAATAGCGTGTTCAGACGGGTACGTCATACCCGGATACTGGAATGCCTCGTCGGATTCACCCGAAAAAGCACCCGTGGAAGCACCGTCTTTCTTCCCCGCGAAGGTCACACGAATCTGACCAGCGCCAAACACATGCTCCTGAGAATCTTCCATATCCTCAAAGAGTTTTGCGGGCTCCAAGTCGAAAGCGTCCTTTTTCGGCTTGAACTCAATGTCAGACACCCTTTTGTTCCTCATAGAACGCATTGAGAGGCGTTTAGAGGCGAGATAAGGGAAAAGCTCAAGGGTTTCTGTTTCACGTGAAACAGAGGCGTTAGACAGGCTCTCCTTGGCTTCTTCATCTACCGCGCCGACCTTGGTTTCAGATTCATTCGAAGAATCACTACCACCCTGCGCATCCGCCTCTACCTGATTGTTTGCAAAGTACTCAAACACCTTCACCGTCGGCCAATCAGCAGCGGTGTCCATTCGGGAGATCTCACGTACAAGCTCGATAGGCATAGAACTGATTGCGGCAAGAAGGATTCGATACAGTGCGCATGTTGAGGAGACATCGTCATCTGCACGGTGCGTCGACAAAGGCGCTCCGAAAGCCTTCACGAGGTCGAAGAGACGATGAGACTTCATCCTGGGAAGCGAAATACGTGCGAGATCAAGAGAATCCAGCCAGAGATTCTCCAACAGCGGGTAACCCGCAGGATGTTTTGTTGTGAAATTACGGTCGAAGTCAGCGTTATGGGCAACGATCTTCGCGTCTCCCACGAACTCCACCAACGCAGCCAAAGCCTCCTCCGGCGTAGGTGCATCGCAGACGTCCTCATCGTGGATGTCCGTCAAATGAGCAACATCGTCGGGAATGGGCTTGCCAGGGTTCACGAAAGTAATAAACCAATCGACAATCTCACCCTTCTCGAGCTTGGCAGCCGCTATCTGGGTAAGTTCATCATGGCTAAGGGAAAGACCGGTGGTCTCGGTATCGAGAACGACGATATTGCGATCGAAGTCACCGAAATCGAGGTTTTTAGCCTTCTCGGGCAGCTGAGCGTACCGATCGACTACCTCTTCGGGCGTCCCGTCACAGATATAATTTCTTATACGATCTTTCAGCAAGGCTTTAACCTATCATCTTCCGTGTTTTTAGCTAAATGTTTATTTTACCAACCATTTGCAGGTGATTACCAATGGATCGTTATTTTGGAAGCTACCAGCGCTTCGACACCGTCGCCGACAAAGATGCCGGCTATCTGCTCAACGCCGACAACCTCGTCGGCGATTCCTTTGAAATCGATATCGTTTTCGAAGACAAAACCCGTGTTGCATGGCTCGTCAACAAGTTCGGAAAGAGAATCGGCTTCTTCGACGAGGATTTTTCCAGGCAATTAGCCCTTATGGAGGCAAAAGGCTGGGTTTTGAATGCCTATCTCAGCTACGTCGCCTACACCGAAGAGGCAGAAGGCGGTAAGTACTGGGGAGAAATGGCCGTTGTTTGCTATGAAAAGCAGATCGAAGCCCAAGTAGCCACTTTCACGAAATGGCTTTCTTCGAAACTCCAGGACAGCGTTCGCCCGCGTATCGATTTCGACAACGGCGCTGTCGATAAGCTCGTTAGCAGCAAAGGCACATGGCAGCCTGAGCAAACCCTGCCCATTCTCAAGCCTGAAAAAGGCACTGTCATCATGAAGGACAGCCTTTCTCTTGGCGATAAGATCATCGAACAGGGTCGCAAGGGAAACATCGGTTGCTACGCTATCAGCTGGGGTTTTATTATCGCCATCGTAGCCCTCGTTCTGTTCGCTATCGCTGGTATCCTGTTCCTGTAGAAGGAATCTCAACTAGGGAGTTTTCGTATGTCCAAATCCATCCTTGAATACTCTGTTGCTGATCTGGAACATCTGTTCGTTTCTTACAAACAGCCCAAATTTCGCGCAAAACAGGTATATGAATGGCTTCACAAGCACCGCGTTACCTCATATGACCAGATGACCAATATTCCGAAGGCTCTCAGGGATTTGCTTGAGGCCGACTTCCCTCTCGGAAAGCCAGCTATTGTTGACCGCCAGGTTTCGAGCGACGGCTCCCGTAAGTACGTTCTCCGCTACTCTGACGGCAGTCTTGTTGAAACCGTCGGACTTCCGTCTTTTGATAAGAACGAACAGATCAAACGACTGACCGTTTGCTTCTCCACCCAAGTTGGCTGCGCTATGGAGTGCGCGTTCTGCGCGACCGGTAAAGAGGGCTTCACCCGAAACCTCACCGCTCTTGAGATGGTTGATCAGATCAACGTTGTCGAAACCGACTTCGACTGCAGAGTTACTAATGTAGTGGCAATGGGCCAAGGCGAACCTTTCTTGAACTACGACGAGCTCATGAAAGCGCTCCGCATCCTCAACAGCCCCGATTCGTTCAATATCGGTGCAAGGCATATCACTATCTCTACCTGCGGTATATTCTCCGGCATCGAGAAGCTCTCTGACGAACCCGAGCAGTTCACCCTCGCCATCTCGCTTCACGCTGCAACCCAAGATCTCAGAAACGGTTTGATGCCCAGAGTCTCCAACCAGCCGCTTCGTCAGCTGAAGAAGGTTCTTGGCGATTACATTAGGAAAACCAATCGTAGAGTCACGTTTGAGTATCTGCTCATCAAGGACATCAACGATCAAGAAGAAGATCTGTCTGCTCTTGTTTCCTTCTGCAAGAACATCCTCTGCCATGTAAATCTTCTTCCGATGAACAGTATCGATGGATCTGATCTGCAACCCAGCAATCAGGAGACCTGCAACCATTGGCTCTCTGTTCTTGAGAAGAACGGCATCGAAGCTACGATGAGAAAATCTCGTGGCTCCGACATCGCCGGCGCTTGTGGTCAGCTGAAGAACAAACAGGCTCAGTAACCGAAGCAGTATCCACCAAACAACAAAGCCCGGATGTTTCACGTGAAACATCCGGGCTTTTCTTTACCTGTAGATCTCAGATCTAAACCACAAAGGAAGTCGTTCCTCAAGAAACCTTAAGAGGCTGAAGAAATGATCTCCTGGAACAGGCGCTGAAGCTCCTCCTCGTCCTTGAATTCGATCTCGATCTTGTTCTTACCCTTAGCAGACTTAACCTTGACGTTGGTATGGAGGGCTTCCCTCAGACCCTTCGCAACCTTCTTGAACGAATCCGGAGTAGCAGTACGGGAGGAAGGCGCAGAAGCATCCTTCTTACCAGAGAGCAGACGAGCGAGAGATTCAGTCTCACGAACGCTCAGCTTAGTTTCAGCAAGCTTCTTCGTTAGGATGTCTCTTCCCTCCTGAGTCGGGATGGAGAGGATAGCGCGGGCATGGCCAGCAGTGATCTTCTCCTCATAAAGCAAGCGCTGAGCCTCTTCGGGCAACTCAAGCAGACGAAGCGCATTGGCAACAGTCGAACGACCCTTCGACATAGCCTTCGCAACCTCAAGCTGAGTCATGTCGTTGCGTTCCATCATACGACGATAGCCATAAGCCTCTTCGATCGGATTGAGGTCAGAACGCTGGATGTTCTCGATCATGGCAAGCTCAAGTGCCTTAGCATCGTCGACTTCTTTGATGCGGATCGGAACTTTTTCGAGACCGACCAGCTTACATGCCTGCCAACGTCTCTCACCAGCAATGATCTGATAGCTATCAACACCGGTCTTTCTCACGACGATCGGCTGCAGGAGTCCATCCTTCTGAATAGACTCAGCAAGCTCAGCGAGCTCTTCCTTCTTGAAATTAGTACGCGGCTGATCGGGATTAGGAGAAACCTGATCAATAGGAACCTCATCGATAACACGAGGCTCTTCACGACGAACGCGCTCGGAAACACCCTTGATCTCGACATCCTCACCAGGAATAGAGATTGTTTCACGTGAAACACCCTGCTTTACAACAGGTTCCTCAACTCGTGCCTGAACCCTAGCGGGCTTCGGCTCGATAATAGGATCATAGGAATCAATCTCGCCAGCATCGACAACAATCCTCTGACGAGCTCTTACCGGCTCCTGAGGCGCAGCTTCCTCATACGCACCGCCAAGAAGAGAATTAAGGCCTCGACCAAGACCGCTTTTCGTCGTTTTAGCCACGAGCAATCACTTCCTTCGCAAGCTCGATATAAGCAATCGATCCCTTACCCTTAGGATCGTATTCCGTAATGGGCTGACCAAAGCTAGGAGCCTCAGAGAGCTTCACGGTACGGGGGATCATCGTATTAAACACAGTTCGACCAAAGTAGCCCCTCACTTCGTCTACAACCTGCTTAGAGAGCAAGGTCCTGTTGTCATACATAGTGAGAAGGACTCCGTAGATATCAAGAGTCGGATTAAGGCGAGTTTTGACACGTTTCATCGAATCAAGAAGTTTTGTCACACCTTCGAGCGCATAGAACTCGCACTGGATAGGAATAAGCAGCTTATCTGCTGCAACAAGGGCGTTAACGGTCAGCAAGCCGAGAGACGGAGGACAATCGATGACAATAAAGTCATATTTGCCCCTCATGCTTCCCACAGCGTCCTTAAGCCTGTTCTCGCGAGCCATCTCAGAAACAAGCTCGACTTCGGCACCGGCTAGATTGATGGTTGCAGGTGCGATATCAAGCCCGTTGCACACATCGGGAATGATAACTTCCTCGAGAGGAACATCATTGAGGAGAACATCGTAGATGCAGTTGCTGATTGTGCTCTTTTCAATACCAAGACCGCTGGAGGAGTTACCCTGAGGGTCGAGATCAACAAGAAGAACCTGCTTATTCATTGCTCCAAGCGCTGCAGAGAGGTTAATAGCGGTAGTGGATTTACCAACGCCACCCTTCTGATTGATAATCGCAAGAATCTTGGTTTGACCAATTACATGCTTGACAGGTTTCTTCTCCTGATAAGATCTCGGTGCAGCCACTTCAACCCTATCCTCTCTAATAGGTGCAACTTCTCTTTGTCTCACAGTCGCCTCACCGGCATTCTGAGAGGCGTAAACATCTGCCACTTCGCTGGAATCCGAATAGTTTTCAGCATCATTAAACGCATGGTCAGATGCCTTTTTATCCTTTTTGAGGTTATTGAACAAACCCATAGGAAAGCCCCTTTCTTACGGAAGGCAGTATACCAACTATGCACCTCAATGTTTCACGTGAAACATCCAAGGTGCACGCTATTCAATAGATTTATTAATCACCGACAGCCTTACGGTTCGGTTGCATCTATTTCTTAACCAAAGGGTTATGCTGCGCCATACCGACATTTCGGGGAAGCTTAACCTTAGGAGAACCAATCTTTTGGAAAACGATGATCTCTCTAGTGGTAATTCCATCACTCAAAACAAGAGAACGCCTGTTGAGAAGCTTCATTCCAACGAGATCGCAAATATCCAGAGCAGACTGAATCTCCTCTTCGGATACCTTCGCTTTATAACAAATCAATTGACCGCCGCGTTTAAGCAGGGGAGAGGAAAGCTCGAGAAGGCTATTGAGCTGCGAGAGAGCTCGAGCGGTAAGAACAGAGAAGGCGCCGGGTTTCTCTTTAGCGAGATCCTCAATTCTTCCACCGTAGGTAGAAACAGTCTCAGACATGCCGATCTCAGAAACAATATCAGCAAGGATCCTGACCTTTTTCTTTACGGAATCAACGAGAACAGTCTCTCGTCCGGTGTAAATAGCAAGAGGAACACCAGGGAAGCCGCCGCCAGTGCCAAGATCACCGTACAAACCTTCCGGAGCAGCGTTGATCTCTTCAAGAGCGACAAGAGAGTCCTCGATATGAAGAACAAGAGCCTCTTCCCAAGAGGATATCCTCGTAAGATTAGTTGTCTCGTTAGCTACAAGAAGCTTTTCGAGATACTGAAGCACTAGTTCTTTCTTATCCATAAACCACCTTCAATGTTTCACGTGAAACATCCAGTTACATTAATAATTCGATTAGACAATGTTTCACGTGAAACATTGTACATCAAAGCCCGACCGCAATCGAAGCCTCGAATCACATTCGATCAGGCAAACAAAAAAACGCGCCTGATATTCAGGCGCGTTTAAATCATCAAGACTGCGAGAGTCAGAAGAAAGCTAATCGGTCACTTACTTCTTAAGAGGAACAACGACGACGTGACGAGCGGAGCCCTCACCCTCAGAAACAGTCTCAACACGCGGATCATCGCGAAGAGCAATGTGAACGATCCTGCGCTCATACGGGCTCATCGGGCGAAGCTTAACGCTGGAGTGCTGAGAAGCAGCGCGGTTAGCGGAAGAACGAGCGATAGACTCGAGCTTCTGGCGCTGACGGCTCTTATAACCCTCAACATCAACGACGACGGGGTAACGGAAGCCGATCTTCCTCACAGTGATAGCAGAGACCAGGAACTGTAGGGCATCCAGGGTCTTGCCATGACGACCAATGAGAACAGCAAGGTCATCGCCGGTGATGTCGAGAATAAGCTCACCCTCGTCACCTTCGTACTCGTCGATAGTAACCTCACCGACGTTGAAGTACTTAAGAATATCCTGAAGAACAGCAATGCTGGTGTCAGCGATGTTATCGAGAACCTCATCGGTAATCTCAGGGGTGGAATCGAGCTCAACTGCGGCTTCGGAGTCAACAATATCCTTAATGATATCTTCAGACATACTTCTACTCCTAAACTAAGAGACAACAAAAAGGAGTGTTTCCTTCGAAACACTCCTTAAAGGCAAGCTAATTTAGTGCTTCTTCTTGGGGCGAGGCTTCTTCTCTTTGCGAGTAACCTCAACGACAACCGGCTTGACCTCATCGGCCTTAGCCTCTTCGATCTTCTTATCCTGACGCTTGTAGTAGTTGGTGCTGAATGCATTCTGAGCAATACCAAGCAGGGAGGACACACCCCAGAAGAGAAGAACACCAGCGGGGGAGCTCCAGGAAATCCAGAGCATCATGATGCTCATGACGATAGCCATCGTGTACATCTGGCGCTTCTGATCGAGGTTGTCGTTCTTGCGCTGCATGAGAATCATGGGAGCGAAAGTTGCGCCAGCGAACAGGATCATAAGCAGGAAGTACGGAATAAAAGTACCGATGCCGATGGTAAGAGCGCCACCAGGAGTCATGATCAGGTCGGGAACGATGCCGTAGAAGCTAACGTCGCCACCGGAAACACGATCGCCCATCTCGCGCAGGGTCTGGAACAGAGCGATGAAGATCGGCATCTGAAGCAGCATAGGAATGCAGCCAGCCAGCGGATTGTACTTTGCTTCGGCGTAAATCCTCTGCATCTCCTGGCTCTGCATATGCTGGTCATCAGCATACTTCTTCTGAACAGCCGTGATCTGCGGCTGAATCTTCTGCATCTGGTAGTTGGACTTAGCCGACTTATGCATGATAGGTGCCATGATAAGACGGAAGATCACCGTGACGATGATGATAGCCAAGCCCCAGTCACCGCAGAAGTTAAAGAAGAACTCGATGCACTCGAAGATAAAGTCCTTAATAACTTCCCACATTTTCTTTCCCTTCTATATTCCAAAGAGGGCTGATCCAAGCTCACTAAGGAACCGGATCGTATCCGTGTGGCCCTCCTGGACGACACTTAAGCAAGCGCTTCGCTGTGAGAACAAAGCCCTTGCGAAAACCGTATCGACTAAACGCGATACGGCCATATTCAGAACACGTGGGGACGAATCGACAGCACCCAGGGAACAGGGGTGAAATTGCCAATTGGTAGAACCTAATCAACCAAACGGCGATCGTAGTCGGAAGACGTTTTAAGCCTTCCAGAAAACGTTCCACCTCACACCTCTTCGCTGAGGAAAGATGACTGAATCGTCTTTTCGCACGCCTTCAAAACTTTACTGTAGGTGGCATCCGGCAAGGACTGCTTAGCGAGGAATATCACATCATAGCCCGGCCAAGGACCACCCAAGTCACGGCAAATAGCGCGCATTCTGCGCTTTGCCGCATTGCGCCACACTGCGTTGCCCAGCTTTTTACCCGCAATAAAAGCAACACGACCATGACGGCCGTGTTGCCTTATCCCTACTTCATTACCATCTTCTTGCTTACCTACGATAAACGTAAGATAAGGCGTCTTAAGACGCCTTCCCGAAGTGAAGAGGTTGGATATTTCCAAGCTGGATTTAACGGTATCCAACAAGATGCTCCATTTAGACGCAGAGACGCTTGCGACCCTTTGCACGACGAGCAGAGAGCACGGCACGGCCGCCCTTGGTGGCCATACGAGCACGGAAGCCGTGGCACTTTGCACGCTTGCGGTTGTTCGGTTGATAAGTACGCTTCATTGTATTTTCCCTTTCATACTCAAAGAGTAACTTGAAAAGTATATACCAGTATTCTTTGATGTCAATGGAAAATACTGAACTTCATCAGGGGAAACATTCAGGTAGAGGGATTCTCAGAAGAGACGACCCAACCTCTAGATCTATACCCTTATCGTTTAATTGATTTAAGAAGTCTTAGATTAAATAAAAAATAAGAATAGTAATGATAATAAGGACGGCGGAAATGTTGATAAATGGGGTTACGCCTGATGAACCCTTATAAATCACGCATTGATTTCTGTTGAAAAAATGGTTCGCCTTTCCACAGGATAACTTGGGGATTATTTAATCCCCAGAGGAAAGCCGCTTGTGAGTCATTCGCTAGTCATCTATCAATAAGTTTTCCCCAATTTCTGGTTAACCTAGCTATTTATAGCCTTTTCGCTTCTGATCAGGGGTTTCAGCAATGGTTTTAGTGGAATAAATGAAAATACCCCGCCGGTTGCTGGAACGGTCTCCGATTCGTCTGTAGTGAAAATCGGGCGTTTCGCACCTTGCGGGGTGTTCTTCTCTTGAATCTAAATTGACTAAAGCGCCTTTAAAGCTCCCTGATGATCTGCTTGAGCGCTTCAATCTCTTCTTGAACCTCACGGCTCTTCTTCATCATGTCTTCAACCGTGGTCACGGAGTGCATTGCCGTGCTGTGGTCGCGGTTGAACTTCTTACCGATGTCGTTGAAGGGGAGATCGAGCATTTGCCTACACAGATAGATAGCTACCTGCCTGGGATAGACGATGCTGCGTGCTCTCTTCGGGCCGATCATGTCGGCCCTATTCACCTTAAAGAAGGTGCAGACTTCGTTTTGGATGTCTTCAACCGAGAGGTTTTTGGCGGAGCCGCTCGAGAAGTGGTTTTCAAGAAGAGCTCGTACGTCGGATACCGACATATCCGGCTGCTTGAAGAAGAGTGCCTGGTAGATAACCTTAGTTACGGCGCTCTTCAGCTCGCGAATGTTGGAACTCGAGTTTTCCGCGATGTACATCTGGACCGGCTCGGGAATCCTGAGGTGCTCAAGACCCTCGTTTCTCTTGTACTCGTTGATGAAGCTTTTGACGATACCGAGCTTCGTCTCGATCTCAGGCGGCTGAATATCAATGGTTCCGCCCTGATTGAATCGGGAGTGGTAGCGTTCGTCGATGTCGATGTTCTTGGGCGCGCGGTCTGCGGAGAGAACGATCTGCTTTCCCTGGTCGGTGAGCTTGTTGAAAATCTGGAAGACGATCTCAAGCGTCTGCTTCTTACCCTGGAAATACTGAATATCGTCAATCAGGAGGACGTCGGCTTGCTCGTAGCGCGTCTTGAAGTTCTTGAAGCTGGCTTTTTCCTTGTCGTGCGCAGCACTTGCTGCGGTGTACTCGGATAAAAGCTCAGCAGAGTCTACGTAGACGGTACGCAGCCAGGGCTGGGTCTCCTTAATGTAGTTCTGAATAGCCCTCATAAGGTGAGTTTTACCCAATCCGCTCTTTCCGTAGATGAACAGCGGATTGAGGGGCGTGCCTCCCGGCATCTCAGCGACAGAAACAGCCATCGAGTATGCCATGCGGTTCGAGTCTCCAATAACGTAATTCTCAAACGTCAGAGTGGAGGTGGGGTTGTCGTACTGATCGTCTTCGTCGTCGTGCGCGTAGGCATTGACGGGGAAGCGCTTGTCGAGCTGCGACTTGAGATCCTCGTCACCCGAGTTGTCGTAATCTCTCGTGGCCATGGCGCGGGTGCTTGCCGGCTGAGGTTCGTAGGAGCTGATCCTCTCTTCAACTTCAGGATTGCGCCTGCGATTTTCGGTTCCCTCGAGAGACGGTTCCTGCGAACGCGGTTCGGCGTCGCCGGCGTCAGCTGCGGCCATGGGCTGCGGAGTCTGTGTTGGGTCAACCTCGACAATGACCGTGAAGGGTACGGAGAAGATATCGTAGAGAGCCTTCTTGATCAGTTCGAGGTAATGACGCTCGATCCAGCCCTTAATGAATTCATTGTCGGCGGTGAGCATGAGGAAACCCTCGCTCATAGCCTGCGGCTGGAGGCGGGAGAAGAATGCATTCGTCTGAGAAGCGTCAACGCCGTTGTAAGTCTTGACCAAAGCGCATACTTCGGCCCAGTTCTCTTTCATATCTTCCCTGTTCACGCTTCTCCAATCATCGCGTTGGCGTTCGCTCTATGAGCCTGGCTACAGACACACTGAACGATGGGCAAATTGTACCTCATCAGTGTTATTGGGTTTAATACCTAGAGAGAGCTAGCTACCTCTACTCCGAAATCAGTAAGTGCGCGTTTCTGATTGAACGTCTTTTCGAGAATTCCCGATTCTTCGAGTTTCTTTAACGCAACATACGCACTCGACTGCGGAGTGTTCGTCAGTTTTGCAATCTCGGTTACACCCAGGGGACCTTCAGCAAGGAAGAAGGGGATAAAAGATTTCTCCCTGCTGGAGAGGGTGGGGATGATGGATTGCGCAGCCGGTCGATAGCTGAAGCCGGTTGAAATGCTTCGCCCGATTTTTGCAGCCTTTTCGAAGGTGTCAGTTTCTGCGGGTTGCTCCATAAGGCTGATCGTCACAACGGATCCAGCACCGAGGTTGTCCTCGATAGTTATGTGACCGTTTGAAAAACCCAGGTACTCTTTGACAATGGGCAGTCCGGAGCCGACGCCACGGATGTATTTCTTCATAGGTTCAATAGCGGAAGAGAAACCAGGTATTTGAGCTTTTTCTTTATTGAGAATGCCGGGACCCTGGTCAGCGAATCGTATGGTGTTTCCTCCGTCGAGGATAGAGACAATGATTTCCTTAAAACGGGCGTGGATAAAGTTCTCGGAAACTTCGCGCACGACGGTATAGGGGATTTCTCCACCGGACATCTTTGCCTGTTCATAGATTTTAGATGCGAGGTTCTCAATGTACTGAGTGGTCTCCGCCGGCTCGATCTCGATGATCCTGGGAGCACTGCGGAGGTTGTCGTACAGGGCTATTCTCGCGGTGGTATTCACATAAGTGAAATCATGTGAATATGGGGTTTCTTCAGGGGAAACCTTGCTGTTTTGGGTGTGTTCGCTTGAATTATTCAATGGTCTAGTCCGTTTGTGTTGCAGTTTATTCAGCGATATTCATAACGATTCAGATCTATTGTAGCCTTTTCAGCTTATGAAAATCTAGCGACCTGCGGTTTTATTGCATTGAAAAATACAAATTCAAGACTGAATGAATATAAAACCGCTTTCAAACAGGTCTTTCAGAAGTTATCAACATTTTATTCATAAATAGTGGAAAACCGATTTGAATAGCTGGAAAGCTGCGGTGGATATCGTTCAAGGATGTTAAAAACTGACTCAAAAGTACCCTTGACAATACGTGAAAGTAAGTTTCCCCAGCTAATTACAAGGAAGCCGGCGTGTTTAGTTTAAATGGCACCTTGAATACAGCAATTAAAAGCGGTCCTTTGTTCGCATTGTGTCTGAAAATATCAAAACCCCAGTTCAGAGGCGTTTTTTGTAAGTTATTCAAAGAGAACAAAGTGCTTTAGCCTGATAAAGTGGATAAAGATACTAAACATCGGTATTCAGTGTTTTCGCAGGTCGGACAACCTTATTTGGGGATAGTAACCATGTTTTCCACATTTTCCACAACATGACTGAAGATAACTTGAAAAACAGCCTGAATTTTCCCCTCAGAACCCTTTGAACATCCTCGGAATAAGGGTGTATACGCTCGATATATAATGCTGAATGTGAAAAAACATGAATCGGGCGAAGGGAACCACGTTGAAATTCAGCATCAATCGAACCGAACTCCAGAATGCAATCTCCATTGTGCTTAAGGGTGTCTCCACGAGGTCAACTCTCCCTGTTCTGTCTGGTATTTTGCTCGAAGCGGCGGATGACAAGATCACGCTTCAGACCACCGACCTTGAGCTTTCTATTCAGTATTCCGCACCCGCTTTGATTGAAGAGCCCGGCAAGGCTGTTGTTCCTGGCAAGCTCTTCTCCGAGATTGTTAAGAATCTTCCCGATGCAGCCGTCCATGTGAAAGCTGAGGACGAGCAGGCATTCATCACCTGTGATGCCTCTTCCTTCTCTATTAAGGCTCTGAATTATGAGGATTTCCCCGGTTTCCCCCAGGTGAGCACTCATCAGCAGATCGAGATTCCGTTCGCTCAGTTCTCCTCTATGGTTAAGCGCGTTGCTCGTGTTGTTTCCAAGGATGAGAGCCGTGCAATTCTCACCGGTGTACTGATCACGTGCGAAGCAGGCCGTTTGCGTATGGTCGCAACCGACTCTTATCGTCTTGCTGTTACCGAAACCGATCTTACCGGTGCACCGGAGGAAGAGTTCAGCGCTGTTATTGCTGGTTCCTTCCTTTCCGAGATCGCTTCTCTTCCGAAGACCGAAGCTCCTGTTTCTATCGCACTTGCAGAGAACCAGATCGTCGTGAGGTGTGAGGACACTACGTTCATCAACCGTCGTATTGAGGGTAACTTCCCGAATTACAAGCAGCTTCTCCCGAACGGATATGTGACCCGCGCAACCATCGACCTTGATCGACTGGTCGCAGGCGTTAAGCGCGCATCTCTTCTTGGTTCCTCTACGTCTCCGGTTCGCTTTGATCTCAACGTCGCATCTCAGACCGCGCAGATCTCTGCAGCATCTCATGATGTGGGATCCGCCCAGGAAACCATCTCTTGTGAGATTGAGGGTGAAGATGTTGAGATCGCTTTCAACTACGCATACGTGCTTGATGGCCTTGCCGCCGCAGGCAGCGATACCGTCTACCTTGAGGTTCAGTCTTCTCTGAAGCCGGGTATTTTCAGAGCACAGAAGGAATCGAGCAAGGCTGAGGATTATCTCTACCTCGTCATGCCGGTGCGTATCGCTTAAACGGTGCGATTTTCTCCTTGCTTCTGAAACAACGAGAAAAGTGAACTAAAAGCTATGAGCCTTCGGATAGATAGCATTCGCTTCAGGGATTTCCGAAGCTATGAGTCGCTTGCGTTAAGCGGCTTGGGATCTCTTACTGTCTTTGTTGGTCCCAATGCCATTGGTAAGAGCAACATTATCGAAGGCATACAGCTTCTTACTTCGTCGACTTCGTTTAGGCATGCAACCATAGAGCAGATGATTCGCCAGGGCGCACATGAGTCCAAGCTTGAGATGCATGTTGGAGATGGCAGCCGATCGCTCGATGTTGGTGTGCTTCTTTCCGAGAAATCAAAGAAGCACACCATTAATGGTAAGGCGAAGCGTTCGGCTGAGCTTAAGGGTTTGGTCCCGTCCGTTACGTTTACCCCCGATGACCTTGAGCTCGTTAAGGGTTCAATGAGTGTGCGTCGTAACGCTCTTGATGCTTTGGGCTCGCAGTTGAATGCGAACTACTACACCATTAAGAAAGATTACGAAAAGGTGTTGAAGCATAAGAACACCTTGTTGAAGGAAGAAGCATCCCCTCTGCTGTTGGCAAGCATTGATGAGATGCTTATTACGTGCGGCGCGCAGTTGACATGCTACCGAAGCGCCCTGTTCGCTCGTTTATCCGAGCATCTTAAGCAGAATTACGAAGACATTGCCGGCGGGCGAGATGTTTTTGAATCAACGTATGTTCCGTCTTGGATCGAGGGTCTGCCCATTGGTGAGACGACCGATATTAAGAGGGATGAAGCCCGCGAGGCTATCGAGCGTAAGCTTTTTGAACTGAAGGGTGAGGAGCTGGCGCGAAAGAGATGTCTGGTTGGTCCCCATGTTGATTCCGTTGGTTTCTTCATTGACGGCATGAATGCAACCCAGTTCGCAAGCCAGGGCCAGCAGCGCTCGGTTGTTTTGGCATACAAGCTTGCAGAAGCTGCTGTTGTAGAGGAAATGCTCGGCCAGAAACCGGTCCTTCTTCTCGATGACGTAATGAGTGAGCTTGATACGTCACGCCGAGAAGCTCTTGTCTCCTATGCGTCAACGGATGTTCAAACCTTTGTGACCACGGCAAATCTTGCATATTTCGATAAGGGAATGCTCGCAAGGGCGGATGTTGTATCCCTTCCTCTGTAAAGGAAATTCAATAGCCGATACAGGTGGATATCCCTAATGAGGGAACGCTCATGAAATAGAGCAAACCAATAAAAATGACAAAAAATTCAAAAAAGCATAAAACTAGGCCTCAGAACGGCTTATATGGCCTCGTGTAAGCCTGATATGGCTAAAACAGATAAAAAATGTTAAAATATGGATGGATGAATGCGCCTTTTTAAGGGCGCGTTCTTCATGTCTAGAGAAAGGAGAGTTTGCCTGTGGCAAAGGAAAACTCCGCCCATTACACAGAGAGCGATATTCGCGTTCTCGAGGGACTTGAGGCTGTTCGCCTTCGTCCCGGTATGTATATTGGCTCGACTGGCCCGCGTGGTCTGCACCACCTGGTGTATGAGGTTGTCGACAATGCGGTCGACGAGGCGCTGGCTGGTTTCTGCGACAAGATCGAAGTCACCATTCACGAAGATAATTCCATCACCGTTGAGGACAACGGCCGTGGCATTCCGGTAGGTAAGCATCCTACCGAGAAGATCCCTACTGTCGAGGTTGTTCTGACGAAGCTGCATGCTGGCGGTAAGTTCGATGGCGAGGGTTATAAGGTATCTGGCGGCCTTCATGGCGTTGGCGTTTCCTGCGTGAACGCTCTTTCTACGCGCCTTGAGGTTCAGGTTAAGCGCGATGGCGGTATCTACGAGATCGCCTTCGAGCGTGGCATTACGGTGGATAAGCTGCATAAGGTTGGCTCCACTCGTGAGACCAACACTGGCACCATTGTTACCTTCTGGCCTGACCCCGAGATCTTCACCGACACCACGGTTTATGACTACGACACTCTTGCTGCTCGTTTCCGTGAGATGGCCTATCTGAACAAGGGTCTTAAGATCACCGTGCACGATGAGCGCGTGGTTGATGACGCCGGCGTCGCTCATTCCGAGACCTTCCAGGCCAATGGCGGCATTGTCGACTTCGTTAAGTACCTCAATGAGGGCAAGGAAACGCTCAACAAGCCTATCTACTTTGAGGCAGAGAACGAGGACGGTACGGTTGAGGTCGCTCTTCAGTGGTCTTCTTCGTATTCCAGCAATTCTGTTCTTGCTTTTGCAAACAACATCAACACCCATGAGGGTGGTACTCATATGGATGGCTTCAAGCAGGCCATCACCCGTACGCTCAATGATTACGCTCGTAGCAAGGGTCTGCTCAAGGAGAAAGAAGCCAACCTCTCCGGTGAGGACGCACGCGAGGGTCTGGCTGCCGTTATTTCGGTTAAGCTGCATGATCCCCAGTTCGAGGGTCAGACCAAGACGAAGCTTGGCAACACCGAGATTCGCCCCCTCGTTCAGAATGCTGTGACCCGCGGTCTGGCTGAGTATCTCGAGGAGAACCCCACGCCCGCAAAGCGTATCGTTGGCAAGGCAACTCAGGCACTCAAGGCTCGTGAAGCAGCTCGTAAGGCTCGCGAGATGACGCGTCGTAAGAACGTCATGGATTCCTTCGCGCTTCCGGGCAAGCTCGCTGACTGCTCGTCGAAGGACGCTTCCATGTCCGAAATCTTCATCGTCGAGGGTGACTCCGCAGGTGGATCGGCGAAGCAGGCCCGTGACCGTAAGTTCCAGGCTATTTTGCCCCTGCGCGGCAAGATCCTTAACGTTGAGCGCGCGGGTCTTCATCGCTCGCTCTCTTCCGACACTATTTCGTCTTTGATTACGGCGATCGGCACGAACATCGGCGAAGATTTCGACGCCGAGAAGGCACGTTATCATCGCATCATCATCATGACCGATGCTGACGTCGACGGCGCACATATCCGCTGCCTGCTGCTCACCTTCTTCTATCGTTATATGCCCGAGCTTATTAACCTGGGTTATATCTACATTGCGCAGCCGCCGCTGTACGGTCTTAAGAAGAAGAACTCTCGATCCCCGAAGATCGAGCGCTACATCTACAACGATGAGGCGCTTAAGGCTTATCTGGCTGAGTCCGACGATGCCGATAAGTACGACATCCAGCGCTATAAGGGTCTTGGCGAGATGGATCCCGAGCAGCTTTGGGAGACCACCATGGAACCCACCAACCGCACCCTTCTCCGCGTCAATATCGAGGATGCGGCGCAGGCCGAGCGCGTGGTGAGCGAACTGATGGGCGACCAGGTTGAGCCGCGTAAAGAATTCATCCAGAAGCACGCAAAAGACGTGCGTTTCCTCGATATTTAAGGAGGGGCCATGTCTACTGATCAGTTCATTGTTGACGAATCAACTATTAAAACCGCCGAGCTTGGCAAGGAGATGCAGCAGTCGTTCCTCGAGTACTCGATGAGCGTTATCGTCGCGCGTGCACTTCCTGATGTACGCGACGGTCTGAAGCCGGTTCATCGCCGCATTCTGTATGCCATGAACGAGTCTGGCTACACTCCCACCAAGCCTCATATGAAGTCGGCACGTACGGTCGGCGACGTTATTGGTAAGTACCATCCGCACGGTGATGCTGCGGTGTACGACACCATGGTTCGTTTGGCCCAGCCGTTTAGCATGCGCGTTCCGCTGATCGATGGTCATGGAAACTTCGGTTCCATCGACGGCGACTCGGCTGCTGCAATGCGTTACACCGAGGCTCGTCTGGACAAGCCCGCTATGGAGCTTCTTCGTGACCTCGATAAGGAGACCGTTGATTTCCAGCCCAACTACGATGAGAGCCTGCAGGAGCCCAAGGTTCTTCCTGCTCGTTTCCCGAACCTGCTGGTTAACGGTTCTGCTGGTATTGCCGTTGGTATGGCTACCAACATCCCGCCGCACAACCTTGGCGAAACTATCGACGCAACCTGCCTGATGCTCGACAATCCCGAGGTCACCACTGAGGAACTCATGAAGGCCCTGCCTGGTCCTGACTTCCCGACCGGTGGTCTCATCATGGGCAAAAAGGGCATCCTCGATGCCTATGAGACCGGCCACGGCAACCTGACGGTGCGTGCAAAGTGCACCATCGAGGAGAAGAAGAACGGCCGTTGCTCCATCGTGGTCAAGGAGATTCCGTACCAGGTAAACCGTAAGCGTCTGCTTGAGAAGCTTGGCGAACTGGTTCGCGACAAGAAGCTGCCCGAGATCAGCAACATCCACGACGCTGCTGACCGTACCGGCATTGATATCGTCATCGATCTCAAGGCAAATGCTATTCCGCAGGTTGTCCTGAACAAGCTGTTCAAGCACACGCAGCTTCAGGTTGGCTTTGGCGTGAATATGCTGGCGCTCGTCGGTGGTGTTCCGCGTGTTCTGTCGCTCAAGGAAATCCTTTTCCACTACATTGAGCACCAGAAGGAAGTCATCGTTCGTCGTACGCGTTACGAGCTGGCGAAGGCTGAGGAGCGCGCTCATATCCTCGAAGGCTACATTATTGCCCTCGACAATATCGATGAGGTTATCCACATCATCCGCTCTTCCGAGACTGACAAGGAAGCAGCCAAGCGCCTTTCCGAGCGCTTTGGTCTTTCGAAGAAGCAGACCGACGCTATCCTCGAGATGCGCCTGCGTCGTCTGACCGGTCTCGAGCGTACCAAGATCGAAGAAGAGCTCGCCGAGCTGCGTGAGCGCATTGCTTACTACAAGCGCGTGCTGCAGGACGAGAGCCTTGTGCGTGAGATCATCAAGACCGAGCTTCTTGAGATCAAGAAGAAGTACGGCAACGTTCGTAGGACTCGCATTACCGGCGAGGCAAAGGACCTCGAGGTTGAGGATCTCATTGCCGATGAGAACATGGTTGTGACCATGACCAAGGCCGGCTACATCAAGCGTCTCCCCGTGACCACGTATCGTCAGCAGAAGCGTGGCGGTAAGGGTATGCAGGGTGTGAACCTGAAGGATAGCGACTTTGTCGAGCATCTCTTTGTTGCAAGCACCCACTCTTACATGCTGTTCTTCTCCACGGCGGGCAAGGTCTACCGCATGAAGGTGCATGAGATTCCCGAGGCATCGCGTCACGCTCGTGGCACGGCAATCGTGAACCTGCTTCCGCTGGCAAAGGGCGAGACTGTTTCCGCGGTTATTGCAACCAAGGAGTTCCCGGAGGACGAGTTCCTCATGTTTGCCACCAAGCAGGGCATGGTTAAGAAGACCTCCATGGATCTGTATGACCGTACCCGCCGCGACGGCCTGATCGCCATCAACCTGAAGGACGGCGACGATCTGATCGCTGTTCGCCGTGTTGCTAAGGGCGAGAAGGTCATGATGGTTTCGAGTGCTGGCAAGGCTATCCTGTGGGATGAGGACGAAGTCCGTCCCATGGGTCGTGACACCATGGGTGTCCGTGGCATGAACGTGCCGGCCGATGCTCACGTGCTTGGCATGGAGATCGCTCATCCCGATACCGACCTGTTCGTGATTACCGAGAAGGGCTTCGGCAAGCGCACCCCGGTGAGCGAGTATCCCGAGCACCATCGTGGTGGTCAGGGTGTCTACACCATCACCATGACCCACAAGAAGGGTCTGCTCTCGGTTATGAAGATCGTCAGCGCTGATGACGAGATCATGATCATTTCCGAGGAGGGCGTTGTCGTTCGCACCCCTGTAGGCGGCATCTCCGAGCTGGGTCGTTCTACCCAGGGCGTTATGGTCATGCGCGTGGCCGACAATGATCGAGTGACGGCTGTGGCTGTTTCGAGCACGGGTAAGCGCCGTAAGGCAAAGCCTGGTGTGGATGTCGACGACGACCAGCTGGCTCTGCTTGAGCTTGAGTCTGAGACTGGAAGCCTTGGCGAGGACGATCTCGACGATCTGGAGTAGTCGTTAGGCCCTGAGCTTGCGATTAGCTTGCGCAGCAAAGGATGTGCAAGCGTAGTGAAATGCAAGAAGGCCGCTTGCGGAAAGCCGGAATTTAATCCGGTGGATCCGCAGGCGGCCTTTGTTGTTTTCAGGCAGTGTGCCGAAACCGGTTTTCTAGGTTTTGGGTTTGCGAAGCAGTTGGATCGACTTGGTGCTTAGGCGAAATCTTCCGGAGAGATATCGTCGAGGAAGGAGCGGAACTCTTCGAGGGTCGCCGCACCAGCTGCTTCGCGCTTGAAGATATAGGGATACGAGGAATTAGCGAGCGTTTCCTCTTCTACGAACAGTGGAGCGCCCTGGCGAATTGCGAGCGTTATAGCGTCGGTGGGTCGAGCGTCGAGCTCGATAAGACGATCCCCCTGTTTCAATACAAGCTTTGAGTAAAAGACTTGCGCTTCAGCTTTGTCGATGAGCACATGGTCGATGCGTGCATCAAGGTTAGTGAGCGCGTCGAGAAAGAGGTCGTGTGTGAGGGGGCGCTTTGCCCGTTGGTTTTCGATAGCAAGACCAAGAGATGCGGCTTCGCTCGGACCCACCCAGATGGGCATGATTCGCGTTGCGCCGCCCAGGTCTTCCTCGATGGGTTCGAGGACGAGAACTGCGGGCTGCATGGGATTCGAGACAGCAAGCGTGAGGACTCGAAGCGGAACCATGGTACCTCCGGGTAAGTGACGGGGTGGGCAAGGCCGCGCCGCGGCGGCTTTGGGTGTCGGATCGTTCTATGGGGGATATCGTATCAGTTATCTCTGATGCTGGATGAGCGGCGGCCAACTTGTATTTGATTGCAGGCTATAGGCTTCGATTCGGAACCGGTGATGGGCTTCGATGAGACTTCGTCAAAGGTGCAAAAAGGGCTCTGAAAAAATTTTTCAAAAATTAGAAAATTTTTCGAAAAAAGCGCTTGCATAAAGCTTGGATGTGGGTGTAAGATATTCAAGCACTTTTTGAGAGGGCCCGTAGCTCAGTTGGTTAGAGCGCACGCCTGATAAGCGTGAGGTCGCTGGTTCAAATCCATTCGGGCCCACCATTCTTTTAGTGATAAACGCTCCACCGTGAGCCGAGTTAGCCGGTGGAGCGTTTATTAAAAAAGTGCTGCTTTTCGTGGGGCATTAGCTCAGCTGGGAGAGCGCGGGCTTTGCAAGCCTGAGGTCAAGGGTTCGATCCCCTTATGCTCCACCACGATTTTTCCAAGGTCGCCTTCGCGGCCTTTTTTCTTTTTCTAGGAACTTTTTCTTGTTTCTGCTTAGTGGGTTTCCGCCAACTAATCTTTCACCAACCCTTCGTGCGATCAACCATCAAATCCCTTCCGCCTGGAGAGAAACCGAAGGATCGTATAATTGGGTGCATAACCCGAGATGTTGACTTTCGTGAAAGAAAAGAGACTGCTATGGCATGGACTGGCGGAAACTTCGGTATTGAGATGGGATTCGAATTGGTGGCCGATACCCCAGACAGGGTTGAGGTCATCATGCCTATCTCCGAGAAGGTTCAGCAGCCTTTTGGATTTGTGCACGGCGGTGCAACCATTGCTCTACTTGAGACGGCTGCGAGTCGCGCCGCGGAGCTTCGCGCTGATCTTGAAAAGGAGCGCCCTTTTGGCATCGAGGCTCACATCCGCCATTGGAAGAGTGGGCGCGAGGGCATGGTTCGAGGTGTCGCAGAAATCGACCACGAAGAGGGCGACAAGCAGATCTGGAACGTAACTGCCTATGACGATGCGGGCGACATCATGTCGAGTGGTACCTTTGTCACTAAGATCGTGAGTCTTGAGCGTCTTGCCGAGAAAGAGCGAAAGCGTGCAGCGGCAAAGCGTGATGCAGGAGAGAACGCCGAATAAGGTGCGTGTTTCGGCACGAGGTTAGACTCGCGTGTTTTGCCTGGGGCTTGAAACCTAAGCCGCTAGATCACGAGTGAGATCATCCAAATAACGAGCAGGTGTGCCGGATAGAACGCATAGAAGAGGAACTTGAGTGGCTTGCCGCGAGTTCCGTCGTAGGCGTACAGCAGAAGCGATGCCAACCCAAGGCCGATCGTTCCGTATCCGATGAAGCTGAACTTCGAGACGAAGAAGCCAGACTGAAGGATGAAGTTTTCTGCGTCGGACATCGACAGGAAAAGTGCCGTAGTTTCCGGATTGAAATCGAATATGGCAATGAGCTCCGTTAGGGGAGAGATGCCGTAAGCCGCATAGATTTCCGCAAGCTGACATATCGGGCTGATTGCCGTTGCGGCAAGGGGGATCAGCATGACGATAGCGATTCCGTTGCGCTGATTTCGAAGAAGGTAGAACATCACCGCCATGGCAATGCCAACGCCGCCCCAGTCGAACGGCGCGGTTGCCACATAGGCGAAAGCTGCAACAAGCCAGAACTGCCAGCGCTTCTCGAAATTGTCGTATGCCCACAGCAAGCCGAGGCATACGAGTAGCGTCCATAAGACGTTAGGGATAGCGCCCCAAAGGAGAGAATACGGAACCTGGGAAATGATTGCGAACAGCGCAAGGCGTAAAGCGTACTTGCGAAGATTCGACGTGTGCAGGTAGCCCTCGATCAGTAGATAGCACATGATGGGGAACGTAACTCCACCAAGTGAATAGAGGAGAATTGCCGCAGCGTCGGGCATGTTCGTGCAGAAAACGTTAGCCACATGGTTGCATGTCATGCCAACGATCGCCGCAATCTTGAGCGTGAAGGCGGAGGCGCCGAACTTGAAGCCAGGGGTACCGAGACGATTTTGGCCCATGTTCGACCCTCCTCTGACCTAGGGTGTTGTCATATTGTTCCGTGTAGTTTCACGTGAAACCGTCGGCGCCCGAAAGTGGATTATGCGGCTTCAGGCATTCCATCCCATGCGCTTTCGTTTGGGGAAACTATACTGTATCCATGAACGAAAACACCGAAAAGGAAATCGAGACGCTTGAGGATGCGCGTGTGCTGCGCGTTCCCCCTATCGTGCGTCCGATATTGAGCTGGGTGCTTATTGCCGGCTTGGTCGCAGGTTTTGTGTCGTTGGCGGGACGGCTCATGTGTGGTTCGGCTCTTGCGGAACTTGCAACGGGCGACACCTTGTTTCTTCTTCTGAGGCTGCTTGTTTCCTGTGGTGTGACAGCGGCATTCGAAGAGATGGCATTTAGGGGCGCGCTGCTCGGTGTGCTTCTGTATCGCTTGGAGCGTTTCTCCCGCGCGCCCTTTGTTGCAAGCCTTATCGCTGCCATTATCTTTGCGCTGTTCCATGTTTATCCCGAATTGGGTTTGTTGGTTGACGAGCCGGGTCTTGCTTTGCCCGCTGCATTGAAATTCGCTCAAGCAACGCTGTTCGGTTTCTGCATGGCCGCAATCGTTATCGAAACGAAATCGCTCGTGGCGGTGGTGGGCGCCCACTGGCTGTTCGACATCTTTTATTTTTGGCCAACGTATCTCTACGACGGCTACTTCCCCGCGGGTTATGTGGTGGGGGATTGGGTGAACCTCCTTGTGCTTGGTGTGAGTGTTCTGCTTTTTCTACCCGCGACAATTGCAGCATGGCGCTTGCCTTCGCAGGGCATGGTAGGATTTTCGCGCTAGAAGTGAGCTGACTTAATGGGTCGGTCTATAAAGCCGACTATTCGAACAGGCTTCCCCGATAGGATCTGCTTTTATCCGCA
>JAFYTB010000087.1 GCA_017559045.1 Eggerthellaceae bacterium
CGTACGCCTCGCCGCAACGCAACAGATCGCAGAGCTCGGTCGCATGGATGCCGAATGGGGTTTTGGCGAAGGACGATGGGGCACCGCCCTGGACAACTTCTTTGCCGAGCACGAGGAGATTCTCGTCGATGCCGACGCTCGCTCGACCAAGTACTTCGTGCTTGATGAGTCGCCGGAGAAGGAGCGCCATGCATGGCGCGTGCGCCAGATATTCCGCGATCCCGAAGATAACTGCGATTTCGCGATCGCTGCCGAAGTCGACCTCGACGCAACGCAGGAAGAGGGCGAGGTCATCTTCGCCAACTATCGCGTCGGCTTCACCGAGGACATCGACGACCTGTTCGTCGACTAGGCAAAATCAATCGAAGCTCAGAAACTCAAGAGGCCAGCTGATAGCTGGCCTCTTGAGCAATAAAAAAGCCTCTCGGAAGAGGCTGAATTTTTATGGTCGCGGGGGCCGGATTTGAACCGACGGCCTTCGGGTTATGAGCCCGACGAGCTACCAGACTGCTCCACCCCGCAATTTCGGGTGCGTCGTTAACGCGAGGAAATATAATACGCCTCTCTTGGTTCGATTTCAACAGTCAACGCCGCCGCGTGTGTCTATCTCCATCGTTCCTGCACAATTCGGCGAACTTTAAAAGAAAATCGGCTGTCGCACGTAGCAAAACAGCCGATTCTCGCAAACATAAATCTACGTCTGAAGGATTCGCCCATGCCTAAAACCTAGACTCAAGGCATACCGCGCCTAGAGATAAGCGTGCAACTACAGAGCCAGTCTGTAAATCTCGCGCGCATCATCGAGAGTCAAACGCTTCAGGCTTCCGAAGCACTCGCCCTTGTTAGCACGCAGCGTAGGGATCATGCGCTCAATGTCATCTTCGCAAACATCGAGCTCGGCCAAAGTGGTCGGCATGCCCAAAGACGCAAAGAACAGACGCGTCTCGTCAGCTGCCGAAAGAGCATCGGCCAGCATGTCCCCCGTCGGGCACAGACCGAACACCTCGCGACCATAATGCGCGAATCGCTCCGGCTTCTCGACGCAGACATACTCCATCCATGCGGGGAACATGACAGCGAGGCCCGCACCATGCGTGATCGACGGGTTCAGCGCCGAAAGCTCATGCTCAAGCGCATGCGTCGCCCAATCCTCATGCCTTCCCACACCGGCAATTCCCTGGTGGCACAGCATGCCAGCCCACATGATATTTGCGCGTGCGTCGTAATTCTCGGGGTCAGCCAGCACGCGCGGCGCCTCGGCGCGAACCGTCTTCATAAGCGAAAGGTTCAGATTGTCCGTAACGGGGACAGCACCGTAATCATCGAAGAAGCGCTCAAGCAGGTGGCTGAACATATCCACGAGGCCTGCGGCCGTCTGGAACTCCGGCAGGGTAAACGTGAGCTCAGGGTTCATGAAGGCCATCTTAGGGCGATGGTTCTCATTCGCATAACCCGTCTTGCGGCCAAGGGCGTCGTTGCTGATGACCGTGTTCTTCGATCCCTCGCTACCTGCAGCAGGAATGGTAAGCACGACGGCGATAGGCAGAGTCACGGGATTCGGGCGCTTCGTCTCGAACAGCTCCCACACATCCTCGTCAATGCATGCGCCATTGGCGATCGCCTTCGCGGAGTC
>JAFYTB010000088.1 GCA_017559045.1 Eggerthellaceae bacterium
CCCTGGGCGTTCATAAGGATTACGTCCGTCGCGCCGATATCATCAAGCGCGTAGACGACATCAATGTGCTTGATGATTCCGCATTCACGACGGCGCCGTGGAAGGATGACCCCAGGGTGGTCAAGGACATGGCTGATCTTTCGAATTGTTTGGGAGTGGCGTGGAAGATCGACCGTGAGTTTGTTGGAAAACCGATCCTCATTCCGAACGAGAGGGCATGGGCTGTTATGCCGGCCTTTCTCGAAGGAAAGACCTTGCGCCTCGATGCTCCAGGGGATCCAAAGCACAGCATCAGGGAGGTCAGCATCCAGGGCTTGGGTTGGATGTCTTTCGACGGACTGAGATCTCATGCCGATAGTTGTAGCCGCGGTGCGTCTTCGAAACCGCCTTTGGTGGAGAGGCTTTTGATTGACTATGAAGTTGTTGGTGAGCCAGGGTGTGGGTCTATCGCGGTCACTCCTCATGAATACAGGCTTCTCGAAGATCAGTATTTGGCCCAGCAGAAGGGGAGGGAAGCGTCGCGGTCAACGCTGCAGACTCGCCCATTAGACGATCTCAAGAATGAGGCCAAAGCTCGCATTCAGGGCAATCTGCGTCCCGTCAGTAAGACTTCCAAAGAATACGGTCATGTACTCTGATATATCAATTGTCAAGCTTTACCACGTGAAATGCCTGATCAGATGGGGTAAACTAAAAATGTCGAGTATCGATATATTCCTATCGATGGTTTCAGGCATCTTCATTTCGGAGTCAGCAAACTTTCGAAAACGACCTACAGAGACGCGCCCGGCGATTACGCTGCGGTGCGCTTCTTCGTTTTGGGGTCTGCTTGCAGGCTCGTCAAATACGAAGCTCCCGATTAGTACTGCATTTCAGTTCTAATCGGGAGCTTTCTGCGTTTACGGACGCTTAGTTCTCGTAGATGCTCAAGTTCCAGGCATCGCCTTGCTCGAAGTAGTAGCCATGGCGCTTGAAGAGATCGTTGAAATCTTCGAACCACTTGAGGCGGACTTCGTTTTCCCAGTACGAGTTGAGGATGGTGTACAAACCGCCTTCGAAGCTCATGCTGAGCGTTTCGAGGTTTGCGAACTCGAAGTAACTACGAGGATCCTTGTTGGCGTACTCGTATACGTGCTCGGCGATTTTCTCGCCAGTTTCGCCAGCCCAGCTCGGCCACGTAGCCCAGCATTTGCCGTTGAAGTAGATCGCGGTGTTGTCCCAGCACTCGTGGTCCTTGCACCACCCGACGATCTCGGATGCTATCATTTCGAAGCTTTCCTTAGCCATTGTCGGATCTCCTCTCTTTCTCATTTCCGATATAGCTATTATAGAACTAATAGCTTATGCCGAAATTTTGAAGAGAGATGATCCGCATATTCTTCGCAGGGCTTCTGTGCGGGTAGAAGCCTGATTCGACGAAGGGGACATGGCGGTCCCTCTTGTCCTTGGCGATGGGGAAATCCTGCCCTCCTCATTGAAAGTTCTCGAATCAATGCTGCCGCGCACATCGATGAAGTCTCTGCTGGAAATGGGAGAAGGGGATGTCTTGGCGTGCTTCGCGTTAAGCTTGCAGAACACAACCACTTAAGGGTTGCCCTCGCTAGCAAACCCCTGCTTCCTTAATCTTAGCGACCCTGTCTCACGATGCTATACTGTTCGTCGAGAGGCGCATTGAGGGGACTCGGAGGGAAGTCTTGATAGTCGAGAAGATCGGTGACGTCGACGATATTACGTTGAAATTGATAGGTCGCATTGATACGGCCACTGCCTCCGTTTTGGAAGAGGTCGTTCAGGGCTGCCTCGAGCAGGCGAAGTTTCTTGTGCTCGACTGCGCGAATCTCGAATACGTGTCCTCCGTCGGTTTGCGCATTTTCTTGAAGGCTCAGAAGGCCATGATGACTCAGGGTGACATGAAGCTTATCAACGTGAACGAGGCAGTGATGGAGGTTCTCGATATCACCGGCTTCTCCGACATTCTTACCATTGAGCAATAGTTTGGTATTGCGATGAGTTCCCAGCATTTGAACTTAGAGGCATCTTGCGATCTGGAGCCCGCTCCGGGTTCGGCTGCGCAGGCTCTTGCCTTCTTGGAGGAATCTCTCGATGCGGCTGCGGTCCCTCTTAAGCAGAAGAATCGCTTCATGGTCGTCTTCGATGATATGTACGCGAACATCGTAAACTATAGCGGGGCGTCTCGTGCGACGGTTTCCGTTACGAGGGTGGCGGACAGGGCTGTCATTACCCTGCGAGATAATGGTTCAGCATTTGACCCCCTGGCTGCAGAGGATCCCGATATCACTGCTCCTGTAATGGAACGCAACGAGGGCGGCCTTGGCATCCTGATGATGAAGAGGATGACGGACGAAGTTTCCTACGAGCGTGACCAGGGCGAAAATGTCTTGCGTATGGTTATCTTCGTTCGTGAAGCGTAGCCCGGAGAAGCCCATGAAGGGAAAAGTAAGATGTTTCGCCGATGACAGCTGGGCAGTTTGGACCGAAGGCGAAGACACGAGCGCTTGCCAGCGCATTTATAGCCTGCCTTCGAGTTCTTCGAGCCGTTTGCGAGCTGAGCTTAGGCTTGTTGGGGAAATTTAACGTGGAAAAAGAGAAGCGCAAAATATCGCTCGTCTTTCAATGTTGGCTGCTTGTGATCATGGTTTTCGCCATGTTCTCGACGATGCAGTTTCTTTGGACCACGCAAACTAGATTGGCCGAGACCAATGCCGAACGTATTTTGCATCTGAACCTCGATGATGTGCTCGAGGATATTAACGATGCCTCCGATGAGAACCTGCTTGAGATCACGAGAGAACTTGCTGGTAAGATTGACGCATGGAGCGCGGTGAGCGCTTCGGATCTCGAGGGGTTGAAGAGCCGCTACGACGTTTCCGAGGTCA
>JAFYTB010000089.1 GCA_017559045.1 Eggerthellaceae bacterium
GCATCGTGCACTTAGAGCCCGACCTTGCTGCTTCGAATGACTTCCTGCTGCAAGATGCCTACGATGCGCACTTTGCGGGCCCCGAGGTCTATTCGGCGGTTCTGCGTGCGAGGATCGACGAACATTGGGAGCATGCGGTCGACCTGGTCAGGAGCCGCGTGGTGGAAAGCTCGGAGATCACAACGCCCTTCGAGCCCCTGTTCGACGTTGCATGGAGATACCTGGAGGAAAACTACACCCTCGAGCCGCCCTACTCCCACTATCTGGACCAGGGGGTGCGGGTGAACATTCTGCTAGGCACGCAGAGAGAGCGCGACTCCGACTTCACCAGCATCCACGTGATGGGCGACAACCTGAACGGCCCGTTTTCGCTGAACTCATCTGAGCTCGACAACGGCCTCACCTGGCTCGTGAAGCAGCAGGGCCACACCGTGCCCGAGTTGAGGGGCGCACTCGCAAGCTACGACAAGTGGGGCTTCGATGCCGCCGAGATTACGCACGGCACGTTCCTCGCATCCGTTGCCGAGGAGCTTCGCCGTTTCCCCAACGTCATGGGCTCAGTGACCGTGCTCACCAGCCTCTCGATGTCCCAGCTGGGTCAGGTGCTCGATAGAAGCGATGTGCTCACTGTGCCGAAGGAGACCACCGTCGGCATCTTCGCGCCGTGGGCCGGCGGGGGAAGCGGCCTAGACATCCAGCTCGAGCGCGATCTCGACATCCCCTCTGACGTACGCTTCGACATCCAAATTGAAGGCGCGAGGAATGCCCAGCGTACCGTCCAGGACGTCTACGGCTTGGTCGACGACGCGTGGAAGGACCCCGCCGCCATCAAGTTTGTGGATACGCGTTCGCTTGACGAGCTCATGGCTGAGGCAAAGGAACGCGCTGCTGAGCGCGGCGTCGGACACTTGGGGCAGGCCAAAGAGCGCAGATCACCCGAAATCGACATCTAAGGAGAGATCCCCATGTACATAGCATCCAACGGAATCAAGACCGCTGTTATCGAACGCGACCCCGATCCGCAGAACCCCCGTGATCCCCTCTATCAGGACAATATAACCACCATGACCTGCTGGCACCGTCGCTACAACCTGGGCGATGAGCACAGGTTTGAGTCCCCGCGTGATTTTCTAACCGATTTGGCGGAGAGGCATGTGACCTATCCCGAGTTCTTCCGTTTCGTTCAGGACGGCGGTGCATGGCAGCTCCGTCTTGAGGAGGTGCATCACGTCGAGGGCGTGGGAAACGGCGACCCCAAGTACGTGCTGGAGCGCATCGACGGCGACCTTGGCGAGGGCTACTGGGAGAGCACCGGGTGCCTCGTCTCTGAGGACCTGCGGCGCATCTCCGGGCCTGAGCTCAGAGAGGACGGGCTTCTGGAGTGCCTGGACCGCCGGGAGCTCGAGAAGCTGCTGGCCTCCTCCGAGAACGTCCTCGTGAAGCCCTTGTATCTCTACGACCACAGCGGCATCTCCATCAGCACCGGCAGCTTCATCGGGCGCGCCCCGCACGCCGAGTGGGACTCCGGTCAGGTGGGGTGCGTTCACATGGACAAGAAGACGGCCATATACGAGCTGTTCGAGCTTTCTGGCGGCAGGCCCAAGGCGCTGACTGATGCAACATGGAAGGCGCGTGCGGAGGAGTACATCGAGATCGACGTGGCCGAATATGACAACTACCTGACCGGCGAGGTGTACGGCTACAGGACCTTCGAGGGTTTGGATGAGGTTGATTCCTGCTGGGGCTTCAATCCCGGCGATGCGAGCATCGAGCAGCTGATGAAGGAGGAGCTCGGGAGTTGGTACGGTCCCGGGCTCGAGTTCGAGCTCAACTACGATCGCGACTTCGACATCGAGGACTTTTTCGAGCGCCACGACTTCCCAGAGCTGCGCGGACGCATCGAGGCCGACGTGCTGGCTTGCCTCTCCGAAATCGAGAAAGGTCCTGGTCCGTACCCCTTCGAGCTCTGTCCGGATGAGATCCGCGGCGATGGCGGCGTGCTGGGAGATATCGTCGCCGAGATCTACGACGAGCATCTGGAGCCTACGCCCGAGCGCATCCGCGAGGCGCTGGACAACCACGCCGGCATTGCCCGCGAGATGAAGCCGAAGCTGACCGTTTCGGACCTGGACCCCGACCGCGACTACACCATCGAGGAGCTGGTTGACCTGGCCAAGCAGAAGGCTGCCAAGAGGGCAGCCTTGAGCGGCGCCGAGCAGGCTTTCGGGAAGCTTGCCGAGATGATCGCCCAAAAAGCGATCAAGGGCGATGGGCCGGAGCTCTAAACAAGAAATCACTGCAGGAGGATATCAGCATGAACAGCAACGACGAAAACGTGAAGAGGGGCGTATGGACCCCGTGGGCGCAGGTGCTCTGCTATGACTGCCATGGCAACGAGAACCTGCCAAATCCGAAGACTGACGAGGAGTGGGCGCGCATGACCGCTCCGCGGCCGGTGGCGGACGGCAACGCCATCACGTCCTGCGATAACTGCGGCGCTCATGTCCAGATGGACGAAAGCGTCGCTTACGAACACGAGCTGGTTCTTGCTTTGCGAGAGCGCGGGTTCGACGCTGAAATGCGGCAGACCGGCGGTATGGTGAGTGCCTGCGGCATCGAGCCCTCTGAGATGCTCAAAGGGGCTGGTGGCCCAGACGACATCTCAGAGATCCTCGTTACCTACGACGAGGGCTCGTATTGGATGGGCGTGTACGACAACGATTTCAGCCCTGCCGATATCGGCTGGGGAAACGTCGAGTTTAAATCGCAGAGTGCCGTGCTCGACTGGGCATTCATGAACCAGGAGAAGATCGCCAAGATCGA
>JAFYTB010000090.1 GCA_017559045.1 Eggerthellaceae bacterium
AAAGAAAAAGGTCAGGCGAAACGCCTGACCTTAAATTTTTCTGGAGCCGATGAGCGGACTCGAACCGCTGACCTACGCATTACGAGTGCGTTGCTCTACCAACTGAGCCACATCGGCATGATGTACTTCCTGAGAAGCGACAATAAAGTATAGCGAAAGCCCTTCTTTTGCGCAAGAGCCTTCTGGTATCATCGGAGCCTGCCAAAACCGCCAGCTAGACAAACGAGGAATCCTGTGAAAATCGGCCCCCATACTCCCATGCAGTTCATCCTGAAAATCCTTCAGGGTACGCTCGTTGGCGTCGGCGCCGTGCTTCCCGGCATTTCCGGAGGTGTCCTGTGCGTGGTCTTCGGCATCTACCGTTCGGTTATGGAGTTCCTCGCCGAGCCCATCCGCAATTTCAAAACGCATCTCCCCATGTTGCTTCCGTACGGAATCGGCCTGATCATTGGCTTCCTGGGAATTGCCAATGTGCTTTCCGTTCTACTTAACGCCTACCCCGCACCTTCGGTGTGCGTGTTCGTTGGTCTTATCACCGGCATGCTGCCGTCGCTGTTCCGCGAGGCAGGCAAGGAAGGTCGCAGCACCTCGTCCTACGCTTCGCTCATCATCGCAGCTGCCTTCATCTTTGCTCTGCTCATTGGCCTCAGGCTGCTCTCCGTCACCATCACTCCCAACTTCCTGTGGTATGTGTTCTGCGGATTCTGCCTCGCCCTCAGCGTTATCGCTCCGGGCATGAGCTTCTCGACGCTGCTCATGCCGCTCGGACTGTACGAGCCCTTCGTCTCGGGAATCGGCCACATGGACTTTGCCGTCCTGATACCCGGCGGAATTGGATGCCTCGCAACCATCATCCTGCTGGCCAAGGCGGTTAACGCCCTGTTCGAGCACCGCTATTCTGTGGCATTCCACGCCATCGTCGGCATCGTCATCGCCGCCACCATCATGATCATCCCGTTTGAGAGCTTCCTCACGCTCGGCAGCTGCATCGTGAACATCATTTGCATTGTCGCTGGCGCCGTCGCCGCCCTCATCCTCGACAACTTCAACCAGAAGCACGCTGTCGAATAACCTCCGGGGAGCAATCAGGGCAAACGCAGCCAAAAAAAGATGCAGAAACAGAAAACGGGCGCCGATTCGAAAATCAAGCGCCCGATCACTCTGCAAGATTTTATTTATGCCAGCTTGGAAGCAACTTCACCAAGCGCAACCATCTCTTCTTCATGCGATGCCATGTCGCGCAGCTTCACGCAGCCCTGCTCCAGCTCATCGGGACCCAGGATGGCAACGCGCGTCGCACCCAGCTTATCGGCCAACTTGAACTGGCTCTTCAAGCTGCGGCTCTGATGATCCATCTCGCACACGAAGCCCGCATCGCGGCATGCCTGAACCAGACCGAATGCCTTAGCGCGAACCGACGCGTCAACGCAAGCGACGAACAGATCGCAACGCTGTGCCTTGGGGAACTCAACACCCGCAGCCTGCAGCGCCAGCATGCAGCGCTCATAGCCAAGTGCGAAACCAAGACCAGGCGTCGGACGACCGCCCACCTCTTCGGCCAGCTTGTCGTAACGGCCGCCGCCACCGATTGCATTCTGAGAGCCAAGGCCATCAACGACCTGAGCCTCGAACACCGTGCGCGTGTAGTAGTCGAGACCGCGCACCAACTTCGGGTTCTCCTCATAGGCAACACCTGCACCGTCGAGAAGCTCCTTGACGGACTCGTAGTGAGAACGGCAGTCTTCGCACAGGTGATCTGTGATCTTCGGTGCGCCTTCCATGACCTCAGCACATGCAGGGTTCTTGCAGTCAAATGCGCGCAGCGGATTGATCTCAGCGCGGGTCATGCAAGTCTCGCACAGCTCGTCAGCATGCTCGGCCATATAAGCACGAACCAGCTCGCGATAAGCCGGACGGCACGAATCGCAGCCCATAGAGTTCACGTACAGGCGGGTAACTTCGGTGGGAATGCCGACCTTCTCATAGAAGCGCATGAGCATGATGATGGCTTCGGCGTCGACCGTAGGCTCTTCCGCACCCAGACACTCGATGCCAACCTGATTGAACTGACGCTGACGGCCCTTCTGGGGACGCTCTGCGCGGAACATCTGACCGGCATACATGAGCTTCGCGGGCGCTGCGCCCTGCGGAACCAGATCATGCTGCACCACTGCGCGCACCACGCCAGCGGTACCCTCGGGGCGCATGGACAGACGGCTCTTGCTCTTGATGGTGCCGCCTTCCAGCAGCTTCTTCAGATTCTCGCCGGAAACTGCCGTGAACATCTCCTTCGAAACGACGTCAGTCGCCTCGCCGATACCGCGCACGAACAGCTCGGTCTGCTCGACGATCGGAGTCTCAATAGGCACGTAACCGTAGCAGCCGAAAACCTCAGCGGCCGTTGCCTTGAATTGATTCCAGAACAGTGCCTCGTCGGGCAGAAGGTCTTTCGTTCCCTCAGGAGCCTGAATTGCCATGATGGTCCTTTGCTTGAGTAGTCGTTGCTTTCACAAACCTAAATTGTACCGCAGGTTTTCCTCAGGAGAGAGGCATGGCGGCAAAAGCAGGACGACCCGCCGCGGCAAGCAGGTTCCATCAACCGTCAAGTTGTCAGGATTGAATTAGTGGTGGCAAGCGTGCTCGACGCCCATGATGGGAAGCTGAGCGGCGGCGGCCATCTTAACGACCTCACCGACATTGGGGGTGCGGTTCTCATGCAGAACGAGAATGCCTGCATCGGCGAAGCCCATCAGCGGACGCATGCCCATACCAACGGCAACGATGGCGTTAACGCCAGCATCGGCCAGCAGCTTCACGGGGCGAAGGCAGCCGCCCTCCTCGTGGGGCGGGTTGTCGAGGCTGCTCACACCCACGATCTCACCCTCAACGATGTCGACGATCGTGAACACATCGCAACGGCCGAAGTGACCGCTACGCTCGGAGTCGAGACCGGGCTCGCCCATCGTGGGCACTGCAAGCTTCATAGTAGTCATAAGAGGTTCCTCTCTCGAATGGATTTAATACGGGTATAGTCCTCCCCCGCCCCTTCTGTCAATCGAAATTCCGTAAGCGAACAAGGAGGTACGTGGCCGAACGCCAGGCAAACATACGTAGCCGAACGTCGGGCAAACGTACGCCGTCGGATGTCGCATACGCCGCAGAACACCGCAAGGAGCAGCTTCCGAAAAAAGAAACCGGCCCTCTCGAGCCGGTTCGTGTTCTCATATAAATTAGGTTGATTACAGCGCAGCGCAGAACGCATCCAACAGCGTGATGGCGAAATGCTGGGCAGAACGATCAGTGCCCGCATCCTCCCATACCGTACCGGGAAGCTCGACCACCATACGAGGAACAGCACGCTCGCGAGCCGCCTCGATAGCAGCTGCCAAGCGAATGGGCAGCGTTTCCTCGGAATCGTAGCTCACGCGCGGAACGTCGCCATCGCCTGCAGCGCCGCTTTCGCCAGGAACAGCAACCTGCACAAGCATCATGCCTTCGTA
>JAFYTB010000091.1 GCA_017559045.1 Eggerthellaceae bacterium
CCGGTCTCTGGCTGAGATAGCCCCATACCTCTTCGTACTCTTCGCAAATGAAGAAGGCCTTCGCGCGAGATTTGACGGACGATCCTTCATTGTCAATGCGGTAGTGGAGAAACGCGCGGTCCGTGGCGACGGCGCGTTCGGCCGCAATGAGGGTCTTGAGGTTGAACGAGGTGTCCTGGAACGATGCGCCCGGGGTGGGCAAGAAGTTAATCTCGTTTTCAATCAGGAAAGAGCGCTTGTAGATAGCCGACCAAATGGTGGATTTCGCAATGAAGATCTCCTGGTCAACACGCGGGGTGAAGACCTCCTCCTTCTTGCAATGCTTGAGCATGTTGACGACGGGATCGTCGGCTGCTGCCCTGGTTGATTTGTGCTCGTAGTAGTTGCTCTTCACCAGGTCGGCCGAATGCGTGACGGCCAGTCCGTAAAGGTACTCGAACATATCCGGATCGGCGAAATCATCGGATTCAACGATGCCGACATACTCACCGCGAGCGAGCGCTAGACCCTTGTTCATGGAGTCGCCGTAGCCGGAGTTCGGCTTGGTGATCACTTCGATGCGCGGGTCGCGCTGGCGGAACTCTTCGATGATGGCAGGGGAGGAATTGGTGCTGCCGTCATCGAGGCAGATGATCTGGATGTCCTGCAGAGTTTGGTTGACGAGGCTTTCCAAACATTCGCGCAGGTACTTCTCGACGTTCATGATGGGAACGAGGATGGATACACGAGGGGTATTCACGGAGGCGCCTTTCATAGTGCCGCATTTCTCTTTTGGCAAGTATAGCGTACGTTCGGTTGCCGACGCCGCTTTGGCGGGCATGCTGTCGGAACGATGAGTTGCGAGAAACTCGGTCGAAGAAAATGGGACTATACTATGCGGGTGCTGCGTGAACGAGTATTCGAGTTTTGGAAAGGCAGCAAAATGTCTGAGAAGATTTACATCCCCGAGGGCGAGCAGGCTCCTGCATCGCAGATTGCGGCAACGATCGAGGCTCTTGCAGCCACCATTGCTGCTCGTCGTGAGGCGGGGGAGGAAAGCTATACGTATCGTTTGCTTACGGGCGAGCTCGATAAACCGCTCAAGAAGGTCGCTGAGGAAGCGGTTGAGGTTGGTTTGGCTGCGAAAGATGCCGATGCTGCTCTGTATTTTGCGCGCGAGGCTGCCGAAGTGGTTCCGGGAAGTGAGCTTGCCGAGCAGCTGGCTGCTCAGGCGGGTGCACATGTCGACCATCTTCGCTACGAGGCTGCCGACGTCGTGTACCACCTGCTTGTGGTGCTTGAGCGTTTCGGTGTCTCTCTCGATGAGTTTGCGGCCGAGTTGAATAATCGCATGACCGAGGCCGAGCGCCCTGAGGGAGCTGTTCGTCTGCATGAAGAGTTCGTGCGAAGGAGATAGTCGAAGTCTCTATGGCCCGATGCTTCGTTGGGCTCGCGTCGGTATGAGCCGGCATCGACTTGCGATTCTCTGAAACTCAGAAGGAAAGGGATTGATATGGCCCGTCTGTTCGGAACCGATGGCGTACGTGGTGTAGCCAACGTCGAACTTACCTGCGAGCTGGCTTATAAGCTCGGTCAGGCTGCGGCTGTCTATTTGGGCAAGAGCATTGTGATTGGCAAGGACACGCGCCTCTCGGGCGATATGCTCGAGGCTGCCGTGTGCGCTGGCATTGCAAGCGCCGGCGGAACGGCGCTTCTTGCAGGCGTTATCCCCACGCCGGGTGTTGCGCTTATCGTGCGCGAGTTGTCGGCGGCGGGTGGCGTGGTTATTTCCGCATCGCACAATCCGCCTGAGTACAACGGCATCAAGCTGTTTGACGCTCAGGGCTTCAAGCTTCCCGATGCAGTTGAGGATGAGATCGAGGCCTTTATTGCTGCTGGTGGCTTGGAGGCTGCAGTTGCACGTGCGAAAGCCGAGGGTGACGTCGATGCCCATATGCCCCAGGGCGCCGAGGTCGGTATTGCCATTGAGATCGAAGATGCCTGTGAGATGTATATCGAGCATGCGGTCGCAAGCGTCCGCTCGCAGGGTGTCGACTTCGAAGGACTGCATATCGCACTTGATGCGGGTCATGGCGCTTCTGCCCATGCCAGCGCGGTGGCGCTTCGCCGCCTCGGCGCTGAGGTTACCGTCATTAACGACGACTATGATGGAACCGATATCAACGTGAGGTGCGGCTCTACGTGCCTGACGCCGCTTCGCGAGCTTATGGATGAGTGCGGGGCCGATGTTGGTGTTGCTCACGACGGCGATGCCGACCGCGTGATGCTCATGGCTCCTGGTGGTCTGGAAATTGACGGCGACATGGTCGAGGCCGTGTGCGCTCTTGATATGAAGGCTCGTGGTGTGCTCGTCGGAAATACCGCAGTGAGCACGGTGATGTGCAACCTTGGTTTCATGCATGCTATGCGCGACGCCGGTATTGAGGTTGTCCAGACGAAGGTGGGCGATCGCTATGTGCTCGAGGCAATGCGCGAGCACGGCTACGTTCTCGGCGGCGAGCAGTCCGGTCACATGATCCTTCTCGACTACAATTCAACGGGCGATGGTCTTATGACGGCTTGTCAGTTCCTGGCGGCAGTGCGTCGCAGCGGCAAGACGGTTGAGGAAGCCGTGTCGGTCATGAAGAAGTTCCCGCAAACGCTGATCAACGTACGCGTTGCCGACAAGCAGGCGGTTGCCGAGAGTTCGGCCGTTGCCGCAGCCGTTGCTGCGGCCGAGGAGGCTCTGGGTGATTCCGGTCGCGTTCTGCTGAGACCGTCGGGTACCGAGCCTGTCGTTCGTGTGATGGTCGAGGCCTTTGACGCCGATGCGGCTGACCTGCATGCACGTGCTATTGCCGACGTCGTTGGTGCGGTGGTTGCGTAGCGAGCGGCTTTCCGCTCCCGAACCGTAGGGCTATTTAGCTTGCGGGAAGGCATATGTCGCGGTAACATGAGCGTTTGAGCAACGAAAATTTCGCGTTTTAGCGTATGACTTTAAGGAACGTAGCATATGCCTTTTCTTGGAATGACCATCCCGCCTGAGGCTGTTTGGATCACTATTGCCCTCATCGTCATCATCATTGTCGCCTTCATCGCCAAGGGCTTTATCGACGAGATGAAGCGCTAGTCGAAGGCGCTTTCCATGGGCCGTCTACCGCGCGATTCGCAGAATCGAGCCGCCGTTCATAGGGGCTCTCATGCGCGTGTGGCTTCTTCTCCTCAGCACTCTGCTTCTCACGCTCAAAAGCGCAAGGGGAGCGGTCCGTGGACCGTTGTCCTCGTTGTTGCCTTATTGGTGCTTTTGGTTTCCGCGGGCTGTCTTGCGTATCTGGGCTTGAGCTATTGGCAGGGTCAACGCGTTTACGATCGCCTGGAGGATGCTGTCGAGGTTTCTGAAAGCACGCAGCTCGCCGACTTTAAGGTTGATTGGTCGGCTCTGGCTGAAATAAACCCTGACGTTGTTGGGTGGATTTACGTTCCGGGTACGATCATCAATTACCCCATTGTTCACCGTGCAGGTGACGACTCCTATTACCTCACGCACAATTTCAACGGTGAGACCGTGGGCGACTTCGGTGCGGAATACGGCGCCATTATGCTTTCTGGCGCCAACTCGGGTGATTTCTCTGATGAGGCTAATTTCATATACGGCCACCATATGTCCAACGGCATGATGTTTGCCTGCTTGCAGGATTTTGCCGAGGCGGACGAATTCAACGCGCATCGCGAGGCTTATGTGCTTACGCCCGAGGGCAACTACCTGCTTAGCTCGTTTGCGATTATTCGCGCAGCTGGCAATGAGGCGGAGCTCGTCTCGCCCAATTTCGCTTCGGCTGGCGAAATGGAGGAATACGTGCAGGGCAAGATGGATCATTCGTTGGTAACGCCTGATCCCGCTTCGTCTTCGGCGCAGGAGATCGATAAGGTTTTCGCCCTTATTACCTGCGATAGTTCGAACAACACGTATCGCTACATTCCGTTCTTCGAGGTTGTCGACTACTACTCCTTCGCTGACGGAAGCTACCTCACTGGAAAATCGCTTGTCGATCACGGTGACCTTGTGGAAATCGGCGACGCTGTGGCCGATCGAGTCTCCTAGTCAGCGTGCACAGCGCGGCGGACGCCGCATATTTGCCGCAATCTCCCCTATATTTCTCTTTCCTCGGTACTTTGTGTTGCATCACGTCGCTGTCGGGTAAACTACGGTCAAACCGTCGTTTACCGGCGAGTAAACCGTTTGTATGCGAGGAGCGAACATGACTGAGTGCGTGAACGAAGGCGCCGTCAAAGAGACTATGACTTATGCCCAGGCGGGCGTTGATACGGCTGAGGGCGCTCGTGCGGTCGATGCCATCAAGGGTGTTGTGCATAGCACGTATCGTCCCGAGGTTGTTGGTGACATCGGTGGCTTCGGTGGCCTGTTCTCCATCGCTGCTGCGAAGAATATGGAAGACCCGCTGCTCGTTTCCGGCACCGATGGCGTTGGCACGAAGCTTAAGCTCGCTCAGCTTACCGGCAAGCATGGCACGGTGGGCATCGACCTGGTAGCTATGTGCGCAAACGACATTCTCGCTACGGGCGCAGAACCGCTTTTCTTCCTCGACTATGTGGCTATCGGCAAGCTGAAGGCCGAGAATGTGGCCGAGATCGTCGCTGGCATTGGCGAGGGTTGCAAGCAGGCTGGCTGCGCGCTCATTGGTGGCGAGATGGCCGAGCATCCCGGCGTCATGGATCCCGACGACTATGACCTCTCCGGCTTCTGCGTGGGTATCGTTGATCGTCCGAAGATGCTTGATCCTGAGAGCGTTCGCGAAGGCGACGTGCTTGTCGGTCTTGCTTCCAGTGGTCTTCACTCCAACGGCTACTCGCTTGCTCGTAAGGTTTGCGTCGAGGGTAAGTCCGATGAGGAGAAGTTTGCTCCGAAGGAGGAGCTTGGCGGCATGAGCGTCGTCGACGCCCTGCTCACGCCCACGCG
>JAFYTB010000092.1 GCA_017559045.1 Eggerthellaceae bacterium
AATTTTTCTCCCTTTGGGATTGACCTTTTCCGCCGCTCTCCGCCATGATGCCCCCCGTCACGCAACACGAGAGGTGCCACCCATGAATTCGCATTCCGCCCTTCCCAACGTCAGCCGCAAGGAACTCGCCCAGCGGGTCGCCGCCCAATGCAAACTCCCCTACCTCCAGGTCGCGCCCGTCGTCTCCTCCCTCTTCGACGCCATGATCGGCCACGTCGCCGTGGATGGTCCAGAACCCGAGGTTGTGCTCCGTCAGGTTGTCGGTGTCCATGACAAGCCCGCCGGTCACTGAGGCGAGGTTGTAGAGGTAAATCATGCGCAGGCGGGCCTTGATGTTCCCCTGCGAGATGGGCGTCGAGGGGTAGCGCTGCTCGCAGGTGGCCTTCACCAACAGATACTGGGCCTGAAGGTTCTCCACCCAGTATTCGTCGCAGAAAGCTCTCATGGCTAAGCTGGCCGAGTCGTTCTCCTCGACGGAGTTCGACGAGCAGGGCAGGCTGACACCGATGAACTTGAACTGCTGTTCGGGATAGCGGGTTACCACCTCGTGGCAGATGGCGGCCGTCACGGTGGAGTCAAGTCCGCCGGAAAGACCCAGAATCATGGACTTCAGCCCGTTTTTGGTGAGATAATGGGCCGTTTCACTCACCATCGTATCGAATACTTTCTTATAGTTCATAACTTTACAATTATTGTCGGATTGCTTTCAGATTTTCTCTGAAAATGTTGAGAGGATTGAGCGATTGTTCTCCCGTAAAGACTACATCGCGTTGCGCATCGGTTTCATCAGCTCGGAGAGCATCTGCTTGGCGCGCATGATCTGGATTTTGACGTTGGAGAGGGTCAGCCCGAGCCGTTCGGCGATTTCCTCGTAGGCGAGATCCTCGTAATAGCGCAGCTCGATGACCCGGCGGTAACGCTCTGGCAGTTCCGACACGGCGGCGCGGAGCAACTGCAGCCGCTGCTTGTCGATGATCTCCTCCTCGGGATTGCGCTGCAGGTTGTCCTCGCTCTGGTCGATGATGGAGGTCGTGCTGGAGGTGTAGAGATCTTCCTCGAAGTACTGCGGCATGTTGTTCTTCATGCGCAGGAAGTCGATGCTGTTGTTGAGCGCGATGCGGTAGAGCCACGTCGAGAAGGCGTATTTCGGGGTGTATTTGTCGAGGTAGCGGAACGCCTTGCCGAAGGTCATCAGGGTGAGGTCCTCGGCGTCGTCTTTGTTCTTCACCATGCGCACCAGCATATAGTAGATGCTGTCGCGGTAGAGGCTCATCAGCTCGGCGTAGGCCTGCTGGTCGTTGTCGTCCAGCGCCTTGCGGAGCAGCATGTAGTCGCGCTTGGCCTTTTCAGTCTGGCAGGTTTCTATCATTGCGCTATCTTTTTATGGTGTAATTTGGCCGACAGCCAGAGTAACGGGGTCAGGATGGCGAACAGGAGGTCGTAGAACAGGAGCTGCGGGATGATCTGCGTCTCGTGCAGCTTCTTGGCCGCGATGCCCATGACGACGTACAGGCTCGCGATGCGCAGCACGGCGATGCCGATGGCGATGTAAAGGGCTAACGGTTGGTGCAGGGAGATGACGATGGCGAGGGCGAGAGCGCCGTAGAACAGCAGGTTCGTGAGTTCGT
>JAFYTB010000093.1 GCA_017559045.1 Eggerthellaceae bacterium
ACGCGGATATTCTGGAAGTGGCAAACCGCGGGCGCTACTGCACGCTCTGGCTAGACTCGTACCCAAGCGGCCTAAAGATAAAGGATAAGTGCCTCATCAACGGCATCGCGTTCGAGCAAGCGCCCGTCCACTACAACTTCGGAGACGCGGAGCGGCAGCTGAAAACGCCCTATATCGCCGTCGTCATCGAAGATCGCGACATTGCGCCCGAATGGTTCGCGGGCAGCCGAGTAGAACGGATCGTGTCCGCGCGCTAAAGCCCAGACTGCCCTTTGCGGAATCTTAGATACCGCATTTTCTTTCGAGTTCTAATATCCAAAGTGGTCTAACACAACGCATGTATGTCCCAGTTGGATGTAGATGTGTGGAGATCTTTGGTTAGTTCGAATAGAACGATGCGCCACTAACCAAAAATCCCTGATCCAGCAGATCCTTGCCTGTATTGATGTAGGTTTCGGCTGATTGGGGGAGGGCTGAAATCTCCTCTTTGCTTAAGGGTCGAACTGCTTTTGCGGGGGAACCGAGTACGAGCATACCGTCCGGAATATTGGCTGATCCGGTAACAAGCGATCCTGCACCTATGAGGCAGTCGCTACCCACTTTTGCACCATCTATTATGATGGCTCCCATGCCAACTATCGTACGCTCTCCTATAGTGCAGCCATGGAGGATTGCGCCATGGCCGACGGTAGCGTTTTTTCCAACATGCGTGATACCGTCTTGGTTGACGTGGAGGCAACAATTCTCTTGGATATTTGTACCTTCTTCGACAACGATTCGTCCGCCCGAATCGCCTCTCAGAGTGGCGTTAAAGAGAACCGTGCAGTTTTCGCCGACGAAAACATTACCGATGATGGTCGCGTTGCGTGCGATCATTGAGGTCGGGTGCAGATTTGCCTTTTCGTGATTCATGCGTGCGCCTTCCTTAATTCTTTTGAATGGCATCCTGGCTTAATTCTTCTTCTTTAGTTTGCAGATTCCTTGAGTCATGGTGCCCATAGGGCAGAATGCGCACCAGGATCTGGGTCGAAAGGCAGCCATTGCGATAAGTCCCAAAATGGTGGAAGAGAGCATGAGGCTGTAGAAACCGAATGCGAATTGGGCGGTGAACTCGGGCAATGCTCCGGCTGTATAAGCCCATTCCCACGGCACATTAAAGGCCCAAAGCAGCGTGATCGCTTCTGTGAGAGATTGCGCACCTGCTGCTACCAGATAAGTTTGGTAAATCATCATGCCGAACATGGTGAGGAAAAAGACCAAGAACCCGTAGCGAAACGGAGAGGAGGACATCCATTTAGGATGCGGCTTCTTTCTTGAAAGCTTGAGCTTCGATCCAAGGAGATCGAACAGGCGGCTACGGCCGCAGTAGCGGTTGCAAAAGCGCTTGTTGCCCGCGAAGATCGCGAATCCAAGAGGGACGAGGAAGTCGATCATCCCAAGCCAGGCAAACATGATGTTAAAGAACCCGAGGGTAAAAAAGACGATTGGCCATATCCAGAGGTAGTCGTACCACCCCTTCTTCTTCGGTTGCCTCTTTCCTTTTTTACATTTATTTGTTCCGTTGGAGGCCGTTTGTTCCTGAACGGGATTCGATTCGGTGCATGCCTTGCAGGCAGACTCTGTATCGTGGGTCATCTCGATTCCTTTTCTGCAGCTGAAAAGCTGAGGCTTAGCGGTGCGTATGTGAAGTTGTTTGCGTTAATTATGCCATCTGTAAAATGACCCCGTGAGTTTTAGTTCTCGCGGGGTCTTACCCTGTGCTTTGCTGTACTCAACGATGCATGAGGGATTTAAGCTGTTTGGCGCGCTTCGTTATTTGCTTAAATCGGAAAGCTATGACCTAAATTCGATAGAGCCCGTTTTAGGGTCCATGCTGTCTACGATTGCGAGCGACTCGAGCTTGAAGCCTCGCTCGCGAAGCGCGTCGCCTCCACCTTGGAATCCCTTTTCAACAGCGATTGCAATACCCTCGACAGTGGCACCTGCTTGATTGGCAAGGTCGATAAGGCCGTTTAATGCACAGCCGTTTGCTAGGAAGTCGTCAACGATAAGCAGTCGATCACCAGGAGTAAGGAAGCGTTTTGCCACCATGACGTCGAAGTCACGTCCGTGGGTGAAGGAATGGACCGTCGTGCTCAGCGTTTCGCCATCGATATTTTTGGTGCGGGCTTTCTTAGCGAACACGACCGGTACGCCGAAGTGTTGTGCGGCTATGCATGCAATGCCGATACCAGAAGCTTCGATAGTGAGGATTTTGTTAATTTGGGCATCAGAGAATAGACGCTTCCACTCCGCGCCCATTTCGTTGAGGAGCTCAACGTCGATTTGATGGTTAAGAAAGTTGTCAACTTTGAGGACGCCGCCGTCGCGTACGATGCCGTCTTTCACGATACGTTCCTCTAGAAGTTTCATTGCAGCCCCCTCCTGGTATTTATCGTCTTCTTTAGTCTAGCACGAGGCTAATCGGTATCTCGTAGGTCGGTTCTTTTCCCTCTATATTTTGATTAGGCGGTCTAGCCTACTAGAAACCCCTATGGATGTTGTATCGCAACTCAAAGTTGCGTAAATGCAAGCTCAGGTTGGTAGCAGTTTGGTTCGTTCTCGCCAATAATGCTGCTAATTGATTTTGTGTCTACGCGTATGGCTAGGAGGTAGCTCATGGGTTTTCCGGAGAATCTTACGAGATTTAGGAAAGAACGTCGTTTGTCGCAGGAGGAGCTAGCTGAACTGCTCGAGGTGAGCAGGCAGGCCGTTTCCAAATGGGAGCAGGGGATGGGTTACCCTGAAGTGGAGAAGCTGCTTCTGATTTCCGAAAAGCTTAACGTTTCGCTCGACTCGCTGATGCGCGACGATCTCGACTCTGATCCCAATGAACCGCTTAATAAGCGTAAGTCGGGCGAGATCCTGATCAGGTCGCCTTATGAGAACGTAATTGCGAGCTGTAATAAGGTGAAAGCATCGGAAAGAATGAAAGGGGGCAAGCACTCGCCACAATATGCCTTGGGCGGGTCAGGGAGCAACGGCTCCTCTCTCTGGGGAGAAGCCACAATATTTCTCGCATGGTACGCAACGTACGAAGACGTATCGAAGGAAGTGGAGGAAATCTACAATGCGATGAAGAGAGGCGATGCTGCCTACACGCTGCAATACAGCGTAAAGACCGAAAGGCGCGGTTTGAGCGTAAGGATGGTCCAGTAAATACGGAGTGGGTCTTGCCGAGGACTTTGCATCTGTGCCGAGGGCATCGAGCCTGTGCTATTCTCGTCATTAGAAATGATTGCATGAAGGTTAGGGCGAATCGCTGCTAATGCCGTCACTACAACAAGATTGATTGGCGCTTGTTTGTTGTTCTTGATTAACCCTGGCGACCTGGTCTTCTGGCTCCTGTACGCATGGTGTGGAGTGAGCTTGCTGCCATCTGACGGACAGATCGCCTTCAGGAATCCCTTGCAAGCTGAGGATTTTGCCAAATATAGCAAGACGCCCGGTCCGAGCTGCTTATTTGCTGCTCAAATCGGGCGTCTTCCAGCCTCGCTATGTAAGGAAGTTTCCTGAGGGAGTTAGGATGAGGGGGGGGCGAGGCCTCAGCAAAAGGGGATGTGCCTTGATCGTCGATGAGCGTTTTGCTCATCGTAGCTCCGCCTGCTAGCTCTTAAAAGAGATAGAAGTTGCGGGGCTTCTCAGTCAGGCCACGAGCCTCCGCCTGCTCGCGCAGGCTCGTCCACAGGGATTGATGGTCGATTCCGGCGGCGCATACCCTATCGCAGGTACCGCACATAATGCAGTTCCACAGACCCTCTTGAACGGCCTGGGCGACTCGATCACCCTGGTCGTAGGGATCAAGGTTCCTGTAGGCGAGGGCAACCATGCCGGCAGGGCCGACATATCTTGAGCGAGCGCCTTCCATCTGCACCGCGGGGCAAGCCGAATAGCAGCAGCCGCAACGGCAGCAGTACTCGGTGGAGAGCATCGGCAGGTAGACCTCTTCGAAGTCAATCGGCTTTTCAAACTCCTCAACGGTAATTTCGGTCGGCCTGATGCGCAGGTCAAGCTTGGAGATCCTGTCATGGAAGGATTCCTTGTCGACTACCAGGTCGCGCACCACATCAAAACCCTTGAGGGGGGCGATGAGGCAGTCGCCCTTGATAGCGGTCGTGCAAGCCATGCACGGTTCGCCGTCTACAGTGACAGCGCATCTTCCGCACATTCTGCCGCGGCAGGAATAGTCGAACGCAAGCGGCTCGTATTTCTCGTGGACGGCGATGATAGCCTCCAGAACGCTCATGTTCTCTGTTTTCTCGATTTCGTACTCAACGATATAAGGCTCATTGTCGACGCTCGGGTCGTACTTCTGTATGGATACCTTCATGAAATGCTCCTGTCTTCTCGGCAATAACGCGTATTTGGCGATCTATCGGACGCCCGCGCCAGCCGGCAATGTGAATTGCGAAACGAAACGGCCGAACGGGCTATCTCGGATGTCGGATCCTACTCCTCGACTTGGGGGATCTCCACCTTCTCAACGACCATCTTTCCATCTACAAGCTTCGCCGCAGTCCATGCAAACCAGTTTTCGTCATCCTGCTCGGGGAAGTCGGATCTGAAGAACGTCAGACGAGATTCCTCACGCATCAGACCGCTTCGTACAGCTGCCTCGGTAGAGACCATGAGGCCCTCGTTCTCGATGGCCGTACGCCACTCGACATTGAACGCCTTGGACTGGTCGGCCACGTAGACCTTGGCCATATCCTCCTTGATGAGCTCGAGCTTCTCGATGCAAGCGTTAAGCTTGTCCGCGTCGGTGCTGGGCTCCCATGCCTCGTAGAACGCCTCCTGAATTGCGCGTCGAATCTCCCAAGGACGCTTGCCGCCGGTATTGTCGGCGGTTCTCATTGCGTCGAGACGATCGAACTCGGCTTCCGCGATGCTCCAGTCGACATTGGCCGGTGCTGCGACGGACTTGATGTAATCCACTGCGCAGCTTGCGACATAAGGCGAGAGGACGTAGCAGGTGGTGTCGCCGCGCTGCCTTCCGCAACCGCGCACAGAGAACAGGCCCGGGATCTCGGTCATTCCACGCTCATCGATGATGGGGCCCTGACCATGCTCAAACGCCTCGAGCGTAACCGGAATCATGTAGCCTTCCTCGAAGACATCGATTCCGAACTGTTCCTTCCAAAGTTCGATGTTGCGAGAATAGATGGGACGGACGGTCTCGCGATTGACGGGAATGTCGGTGTTCAAGTTGAGGAACAGTCCGCCGTGGTCGCCGCCACGTCCGGCCATGATCGCCTCTCGCACGGGACGGGAGATGTCGTAGCCAATGAAGTCCCTCATGAAAAATTCGCCGTCTTTGTCGCAAACGAACATCATGTGGTTGCCGTCAGCGCCCATGCCAGAATTGAAGCTGCATCCGTAGGACTCGGGCACCATGCTGATCAGATCTAGTCCGAAGAACTCGTTGGAAATGAGAGAGCAGCCGTGGCGATATGCTGCGCCTTCCAGATCGCCGGAGTTATCGGGAGTGTTCATGGAGCGCGGGTGGGTGCGGTGCCATCCGTACATCTGGCAGGAACCGCCGCCGGCAAGCAGGGTTACCTTCGAGCGGATCACACGGTAGCGGCCGGTGGGAACGTGATATCCGAGCAGACCGATGCAGGCGCCGTCCTGGACGAACAGGTCCGTAACCATCGTGTTATCGAGAATCCTGATATCCTGGGACTTAAGCAGATCCTGCATGTGGCGGGAGAAGCCGCCCTGGATCATGTTCATGCCAGGCACGCCGGTGAGCATCAGGTTCTCCCAAGTGCCGTCTTCGTTTCGAGACCAGGTCGTACCACCGTTGCGCATATAGTGCATTCTCATGTCGAGGGCCTCGACGTCGTTATTCGTGAATTCGAACACAGCCTTGATAAACTTCTGGTTGGCGAGCGACTCGTTCCACAGGACGTTCTTCCAGTCCGTGTAGGGATCGTTCATCCACGACACCTCTTCGTCCCAGTTCATGCCCGCGGCACCCGAGAACGAGAAGGGGCCCTTGTCGACGATCGTCACTTGGGCGCCCATGGAATAGGCCTTGAAGGCAGCGCTTGTGCCCGCGAAACCGGAACCGACGATCAGGAACTCCGTATCAAAGACGTCGTACTCGATTACCGCGCCGTCGGATCCAGATGCTGCTTCCGCAGTCCCCTTATCCGCTTCGCTTGAACCATCAGAGCAACCGGTCAAGCCCATGGCTGCCGCAAACGTCGCACCAGCGAGGATGCCACTACCCTTCAGGAAGGACCTTCTGGTAAAGCCAGCACCTTCGCCTGCGGGCTGTCGATTGTCACAATACCCCATGCTATCTCCTTTTCTTACGGTTCCTGGCGCCTCTGCATCTGCCGAAAGCGCCTACAACCCAGAAGATACGCCGAACGAAAATTGCTTAAAACTGACAAAATGTACGACTGTTTACCAATGTAGACACTTCGAAAATATGTCTACCTGCCCGCCTATGACGTTCGTCCAGGGAGTAACCTAGTTGGCAAAGTAGCGATGGGGGGGCTATGGACAGAGAATTTATTTTCATGGCATCCGGGGGTCAAACGAAGCTCAGGATTATTAGAACCATAGACAGGCCCATTGACACTGTTTCTGTATCGGAGATATGTGAGAGGGCTGGCATATCCCGTGCAACTTTCTACAAGCACTTTAAGTCGAAATACGACATTAGCGCGTGGTACTCAAGGCAAAGCGAGGTCCGATTCCTTAACGAAATCGGAAGGTCGCTTAGCTGGAGAGAGGCTTATGTGAGGCATTTTTCATGCTTGGAGTTCGAACGCAATTTATTCATGTATAGCTCCGCAGGAAAATGGACGCCGTACGGAATTGACGAGGTCGCGCGCAGTAGAGCCACTACGATACTCAAAACACTTGAAATGAGGGGAGTGCTCGTTAAAACGGACGAATCCTGGCGATTTATCGTGAAGGCTTACGCTTATCTTGAGATTAAGATGGCGTCGGATTGGTTCAAAGCGGGTATGGGAGATCCGGAGAGGTTTTCTGCGCTTCTCGAGGAGTGTGTCCCCGCACGGCTTCACGAGGCACTGACCCTGCCTTGCGACTTCGCACCTCAGGTGATAAGAGCAGAAGGGAAGATGCGCGAAGAACCGCGTTGACCTGAAAAGGGATGTTCTCAGAATAACGACCTTCTGATTCATGGCCCAAGATGACGTGTAGCTCGCGGCGAGCCATTTTAGCTCGTACTCTAGAAAGATTCTTAGCGGACCGCCTTCAGTTTGTCTTCTCAAGACGCAAGGCGAGTAAGACGTTATAAATGCAATATGTTCGCACCGTATCTCGGGCTTAACTCATTCAAGCCAATCCCCACCGTTAATTCCTATCTGCTAGGTCGGTTTGTTCACCTTCGCATTAGGGATACGCTTATCTGGAGTCCTGCGTTGTTGTGTAAAGCAGGCTTGACACAATGCCGGCACTTGCTACAATGCGCAATGTAAAGTTAACTTCACATCTTAGTAAGGTACTACATCTTGGAAACGCGTGTAAAGGAACTGCGCAAGGAGCGGGGGGTAAGTCAGTCTGACCTTGCTTCTGAGCTTGGGGTTTCGAGGCAAACTGTCATCTCCATAGAAAACGGACGATACACGGCAAGCCTCCCTTTGGCTTTTCGCATAGCGCGATATTTCGACAAGCCAATCGAAGAAATATTTATCTACGTAGAGGAGGGGGAGTAATGGAAGTCGGCAGTACTGGGGAAGTCAAACGAGGCATCTATCGCAGGATCTTCATTCGAAGCGCCATGCTCGCCATTTGGGTTGTGGGTCTTCTGTTCGTGGCGTTCACTGATGAGTCTGGCACCATGCGAACCTACTACATCCGTATGTCGCTGATTCTTGCCGTCGCATGGGTGATCTACCTCGTTCGTGATTATCGCTTCCTCAAAAACGATGATTTGTTGCGCAGGGTATCGGTTAAACGCTACGACGAGCGCAATATGCTCATCACGTACAAGGCAACTCGGTTAACCGTAGTGGCACTGCTCTGTTCGATTCCCGTTGCCATATGCTTGATGTCAGCTTTCGGAATGCAGGAGGCTGCCAATACCCTAGCCGTCATTACGGCGGTTTTCGCCGTCGTATACGCCGTCTCTTGGGTAGCGTTCTCAAGGCTGTGTTAGCCAACGTACTGATATACGCTTAAGAATAGGAGTGAGATGGTTGACGTTGAAGCATGGATGAAGAAATACTCTGAGCGCCTGCATGAAGCCTTCGGCGACAGGGTTTGGTTCGTCGGACTTCAGGGCAGCTATGCGAGGGGAGAGGCAACCGAGGCGAGCGATATTGACGCTGTGGCCATCCTGGACGCGGTGACGGTCGCAGACATCCATGCCTATGGAGCCATGCTTGACGCGCTTCCCAACAGGGACCTCACCTGCGGTTTCTTCGGAGGAAAGGAGGAGTTGCTGAACTGGGAGCCCTCGGAGCTCTTTCAGTTCTACCACGACACGATCCCGATACTCGGAAGCCTTGACGGTTTGCTCGACGTGATCGATCCTGCGGCCATCGACCGGGCCATCCTCCAATCCGCATGCTGCGCGTACCACGGCTGCATTCACAACATGCTCTTCGAAAAGGACGAGGCAGTACTCGCAGGCCTATACAAATCGGCGTCCTTCGCAGTTCAGGCGTCGGTCTTCAGGAAAACGGGTCGCTACTTTAAGTCCCTTAACGAGCTGCAGGAGAATGCGGTGGGGAGCGACCGCGAGGTCTTGGGGGTGCGCATTGCCCTCAAGAGCGGCGCTTCCGTGGACTTCGCTCCGATGTCGGAGATCCTCCTTTCCTGGGCGCAGGAGAAAATTCGCTAGAGGAGGCTCGGCGTTCTGAAGTCGCGAAACCTTCCTCAAGGCCATCGACTCTCGGGCATCCTAAGAACAAGGTCAAACATGTTGTTGTCTATTTGCAAACTCGTCCTAAATCCGCTTTGACGAAGGGACGCACTATGGGCTTCGGCTTTTAGGGCGAAAGCAAACACGGCCTCCCGGATTCGTCGCCGAGACTTCGCTTAATTTCGCCTCGGCTGCGGACCGTTTCCCGCTGGCAGCCGGTCCGCAAGGAGTAGATCCGCCTCGGCTGCAGCCAAGGCGGACACCTTCAGGACGCTCGCTACATCTTCGATGGGCACCGGCCGGCCGTCCTCGAGCCACCTGATGTAGGCCCCGATGAGTCCTGTGGCGACGAACTCGGCCCTGTAGCGTGTCGCTCCGACGAGCTCGCCCTCGATCCCGAGCATCTCGCGTGCGACGAGCCCGCCGAGCATCGCCCGCGCGCTCTCCAGAACCCTCTCGCTCCGGCGTTTTCCGAGGAATACGCCGGAGCTGGTCGCCCCGCTCATCGAAGATACCCCGCGCCATCCTGGCGGCCTCGGCGGGATCGGCAGTTCCAGCCACCTCAGCGGCTCTCTTTCCCATGTAGGCCATCAGGTCGGACTCGATGGATTCGAGGACCTCTCCGACATCGCGGAAGTGGGCGTAGAAAGTGGATCGGTTGACACCCGCCGCCCGCGCCACGGCGCTCGCGGTGATCGATTTGGAGTCGGCATCGCGGTAGAGCGACCAGAAGGCGTCCTCTATCCGCTTTCTCGTCGCCGCTGTTCTTGCGGGGTCTTTCCTCGCCATCTTCGGCCTCCC
>JAFYTB010000094.1 GCA_017559045.1 Eggerthellaceae bacterium
ACTAGGGGACGTGGGAGCGACAATCTAGTCGTCTCCAAGCATATCATCCACTTTCCATTCCGCTGCTGACTTCAATCTGTCCAAGTCATGAGAATACAGGGCCGTAGTGCTCACGTCGGCATGACGGGCCATCTGCTGGGCCTCGCGATCGGTAGCACCGCCCAGAAGTGCCAGAGTGATAGCCGTATGACGCAGCGAGTGGGCCGTATATTTTTCGTCAACAATACCCGCGCGTCCAAATGCCGTTTTCACTATGCGCGAAACCGATCTCGTAGTCAGCCGAGCGCCCGGGTTTCGATTGGCCACCGATGCGAATAGGGGATCGTCTTTGCTCAGCTCGCCGCGCTCGGCAAGGTAGAGCTCGATATGCTTGTGTGCAGAGGGAGTGAGCACCACATAGTCGTCCTTGCCAGTGCGACCTTTGCCATGGAGCATGAGTACGTGGGTTTTGCCCTTTTTCGTAATATCCCCGACATTGGCACGCACGACCTCGACATCACGTAAACCGCAACGAACCATGAGGTTGATCAGGGCATAATCACGCAGGCCCGCTTCCGTGCTGCGGTCGATTTCATTCAATACATCATGCACCTCTTCGACAGTGAGGGCATTTTTCTTGAAGCCACGCTTCTCCTTGTCGCCTCTAACACCACGCGCAATGTTCTTAAGATCACCGTACTGCTCGGCATAAGCGTAAAAGGAGCGCACGCCGGCAAGATAGGCGTTCACCGTGGCAGGTGTAAGAGACCGCTCGAGCTTGAGGTGATATTTGAAATCGATGACGGCTAGCTGCTCCAGATTGTCAAAATCGGCGCCTGTAGCGCATACGAACTCGCAGAAGGTCCTGAAGCCAAGGCGGTAAAGATCCTTGGTTCGCTCCGAAACATCCAAGCGTGAAAGCCAGCTAGAAACAACCTCCTCATCGATAGGATGGAAGGGGTTGACCGCCTCAGTCAAGATGACCTCCTTCAAGAACGGAGTTTTGTGTTAACCGAGATTCTAGCACAGATTCGCGTACTTCTGTACGTGTATTGTCCATTAAGATGAGTTAGCGGACAATACAACGAACAGATGTGCGGTTGAATGAAGTACGTATTGCAGGTTTTATTCCGGGCCCTAAATCTCTTGCGTTAAGTCGCTGCCCTGCGATTTGGAGAACAGAAACCTGTGCGTTTAGTTCTTCGAGGTTTCCCTTTGCCGTAGCCATCAAATCGCTTATTGACATAGAATAATTTAGCAAGCGTTGCGCCTCCTTTCAAGGACCGCGTAACTTATCGCTCGGGTTTTTGCCGAGGGTTGATTGAAAGACGAAATGCAGGTTTGGGGCTACGGACAAATTCTTGGACGCTGGTTACGCTTCAGAAGTTTGTTCGCACCCTCGTTTTGCAGGTCAGAGAGCAACTAACGAACAAGCAACAACGAAGTTAAGGCGACAGCGTTGGATAGCCTTAGCGCGCGGCACCCCATTTCAGGCACAGCATGGTAATGTCATCCGCCTGGGGAGCTTCGCCCGCGAATGCCCTTACATTGCCTATTACGCACTCACACAGTGCAGAAACGGGGATATTCCCGCAGTGGTCCAGCGTCTCGATCAGGCGAGGGTCGCCGTATAGCTCGTTCTCAACATTCACGGCTTCGGTGACGCCATCTGTATAGAGGAAGATCGCGTCACCCGGCTGAAGGATGACCTCGCACCTGCGATAACGAACGCCCTCCATACCCGCAAGCACCAAGTTCGGACGGCTCTTCAGGAACTCGCACGAGCCATCAGCGTGCTTCAACAACGGCGGGTTGTGGCCAGCGTTCGCAAAGACGATCTCGCCCGTCTTCACGTTCAAGTACCCCATCCATGCCGTTACGAACATGCCAGCATCATTGCTTGCGCAGAGTTTATCGTTTACCGCCGTCAAAACCTCTTCGACGCTCATGCCCGACTCAGCACAGTTCTTAAGCAGAGTCTTTGAGCGCATCATGAACATAGCGGCAGGAACGCCCTTGCCCGAAACGTCAGCAATAACAAAGGCAAGCGTATCCTCTGAAACGAAGTAGAAGTCGTAAAAATCACCGCCGACCTCCCTCGCTGTCTCCATGCACCCCCAGATCTCGAACTCATTGCGGTCCGGATACGGCGGGAACACCGAGGGGATCGCGGAATACTGAATGTCCTTCGCAAGCGCGAGCTCCGCATCTATGCGCGCCTCGGCGTCGGAGATATACCGCTTGAGCGTGCTCACCGTAGCGTTTATGTCGTCAGAGAGCTGATCGAATTCCTCACACGTACGCACATCGACCCTAGTGCCAAGCTCGCCTCTAGCGATGCGGTTCAGCGATCGGTTGACTCTATGAATGTTCCCCACCACAAGGCCATCTACCAGGAACCAGACGACCATGAACAGTGCGGCGAAGACGACCATCATCATGGCTCCGGTAATGACAACGGAAATGTCGCGCGAAAGAGCAGCTTCACTCATCGGAATTGCGGCAACCACAAGGTAGCCCTCGGCCAACTCGTACATGCAGTAGCAGCTCTCGCCAAATGCATTAGAGACGAATACTTCGCTCTCCAGGACCTCGTTGCGATTAAGGCTCATGCCCGTTGAAGCGAGTGTTTCGCCTTCGTTTTCATGGCGAGAGCTCACGATAAGGCCGTCAGCGTCAGCTACGGCAACAAAACCGCTCTCTCCCACATGGCGGTTTCGAGTTACGCCAACAACGAGCTCGCTTATGTCGCGGTGGAAGCGATCGGCATCGTAGCCAACCTGCACGAAGCCCCCATCGGCCAAGGCGACGCCGGCATATTTGCGGGAAATGGAATCATCGTACGAAAGCGGTTGATAACGCTGAACAAATTCCGTCAAGTCGTCGAGCAAAACGAGAAACTCGGCGGCCTGTTCGCCGGACGACATGTCGAAACCAACGAACTGCGGATTGGTGCTGTGCGAA
>JAFYTB010000095.1 GCA_017559045.1 Eggerthellaceae bacterium
TTACGCCAACGTCATCAAAACCTCGACGCGCATGCGTGAGGACGCGCAGTATGAGAGCCACCTGAACTACATCGACATCCAGATGCCCATCAAGGGTTACGAGCTTGTCGAGGTAGCAAACATCGAAGACGTCAAGGAAGCTGTGCCCTATTCCGAGGCCGACGACGTCGCCTTCCAGAGCAACTCCCACGAAGACATCCAGTACCTGCTCGAGCCCGGCTCCTTCATTGTGCTCATGCCCCAGGATGCGCATATGCCCACCCTCGCCATCGAGGAGCCCGCACCCATCAAGAAGGTCGTCTTCAAGATTCGCGTCGGCTCGATCCTCTAACAGCCAGCTAGTTCTTTAACGACCGGCATCGCCTTCCGCATCAATAAGCTCGCGATGCCTAAGGAGCACAGCAGGTGGCTCCCATATGCTCATCAGCAAGTTAGAGCATACGGTCAAGCCTCCAATCTGAACCTCCTTGATACAAAAAGACCCCGCGTTGAACATCAGCGCGGGGTCTTCGCTTTCTCTGGCTCCTGGAGGGATGAGCCTCAAGCCAGCAGGCTAAGCCGCTTCGCCAGGATTAACCCAACCAGCGGGCAGGTCAGCGTTGTGGCACTCGTTGCAGTACATCACCGATGCACGGTGCACGCTGTGGCAATCGCCGCAGGTGACGTCCTTGCCCACATGGCTCGCATGCGGGTTGAAGTCGGTGCCGCCCCAATCCTCGGTAGCCGAAACGATGTTCTCGCGCACGTGGCACGCATCGTTAAGGCACAGCTCCTCGTTGCCGAGGTCGCGCTTCTCCAGGTCGGAGTAGAAGTTGCCCGTCGCCCAGGCAATGCCCTCCTGAATCTGCTGGGACATGGTGGGCTCATGGCAATCGAGACACTCGTTGCCCACCAAACGATGCGTCACCGCCAACAGCTCCATATCGTCAGAGTAGTAGCCCTCGACATAGGGATCCATCGGGTCGTGGCAGATGGCGTTGCAGAAGCTGGGCTGCTCATGCCAAACCATGAAGCCCGCACCTGCTGCAACCAGCACAGCAACAACAACACCCAGCACTACGGGAAGCTTACGGCGCTTCTTGGGTGCCGGGGCACCCGCCTCATTCTCGATCTGTTCAGCCATGAAGTCCTTCCTTTACGGTAATCCCATTTACCAATGCTACTGAGCAGGCTGGAGCAGGAACTCCGGCATCTTGAACTCGGGAAGCGCGCCCATGACATGCTCGCCGGCCATGAATGCCGTGGTAGCTGCGTAGCAGACGCCACCCTGGGGCTCAAGGCACAGACCGTAGCTTGCGTCCGGACCGCACTGGCCACCAGCGTTGCTGCCAGCTGCGTAGAGGCCGGGAATGACCGTGCCCTTGGTGGAGATAACCTGCATGTTCTCGTTGACGAGAAGGCCGGTCTGAGTGGAGAACATGATGGAGCCGATGGCGACGCCATAGAAGGGGCCGTCAGCAACGGGATGCAGCCAAGCGCCGGGGATGCCGTCAAGGCTCTCGGGGCCCGCAGCCACGTCGGCATTCCACTTCTCAACAGCAGCCGTCACGATGCCGGCATCAAGACCGAGCAGCTCGGCGAGCTCCTCAAGCGTGTCGGCCTTCTTGATGCGGCCAGCCTCGATACCGCGCTGAGCGCCGAGCTTCCAATCGTGCTCGATAAGAGCCTCGGGGATACGATCGATGTCGGGCATGGTGGGCACGATAAGATGACGGCAGCACTCCTGGTCGAAGGACTCAGCGTACTCCTCATAGTGGCTGTCGAAGATGCAGTACTTCTGGGAACCGGGGAGGTTCTGATACAGGGTTCCCTGTGCGCCGTACTTAGCAACAGAGGTGTAATACGGAACGCGATTTCCGCGGGAGTCGATGCCAAGCCATGCCTGACGAGCCAGCTGGATGTCGCCGTTGTAGAGATAGTAATCCCACGGAACATCGTTGATGCCGCCGTCGAAAGCCTGGTAGGAGTCGAAGCCGCCGAGCTCAGCACCAGCGCCAAGGCCCATACGGATGGACTCGCCGGAGTCCTGCGTGCCTGCGGAGGAGCACTTCACGCGGTAGTAGGCAGAGGGAACGTACTTGGCGAGCATCTCGCGGTTAGAGCACATGCCGCCAGCGGCCAGAATGACGCCCTTGTTGGCCTTGAGGTGCTTGACCTCGCCGTTCTCGTCATCGACCTGGATGCCAACGATAGCATCGCCGTCCTTGACGAGACCGATCATCTTGGTGTTGAGCTTGAGCGTGCCGCCCATTGCCTTGAGCTGCTCCTCGAGGAAGGTGTAGGCGTAGATGTTGGTGCGTGCAGCCAGACCGTCGAGCTCCTTGCCTGCCGGAGAGACGCCCGTCATGCCGCCCTGCGGGCCACCCGTGGTGGTCGGCTCCAGCTCGAGGCCGAGGTCGGACACCCAGTCCATGGTGCGGGTTGCGGTCATGCCGATGTTGATGATGCTCTTCTCGTTGCCTGCACCCGGGGTCTGCTTTGCCAGCGAACCCTGGATCATCATCGCGGAGATGTCCGGCAGGCCCGCCTCAAGCTGAACCTTGGTGCCGGAAACAGCGAAGATGGAGCTCTCCTTGGAAGCGCCGCCGACAGATGCGGACTTCTCGACGCAGCACACGTTGGCGCCAAGCTCAGCTGCACGAACGGCGCCGAACAGACCGCCACCAGAGCCAACCACGATGACGTCGAACTCCTCATCCCAAGAAGCCGGAACGGCAACGGGATCGATGTTGTCGGCCTCGGAAGCAGCCGCAGCGTCGGCCTTGCCATCAGCTGCGCCCTCGTCAGCGGACTTACCCTGACCGCAGCCTACAAGCATACCAGCGCTCATTGCAGCCATGGCGGTGACCGCAGCGCCCGTCAGGAAGGTGCGGCGCGAGAAGCCCTTCTCCTCGACCATGCCACTCTCGTTGATGATTTCCATAGATTCCCTCTCCTTCATATAGGCGAAACCATGGGTCAATCATAGAAAGGCGAGGTCAGGGCTTCAAATGACGCGGCTTCAAGTTCGTTGCAGCAGCATTACCGCCTCCCCGTTTCGTTAAGCACATGATACTAATTTGCATTTTCGTAAAGTGCCTCTAACTGTTTCCGCCTGATAGGATTAGCATCAGGGAGGACTGAAGGGAATCGGAATGCTTTTGTACTTGACCCAGGCCGACGAGACGAAGATGCGCGTCTTCCACGCCATCGACAGACCCATCGAGGAGCTGACCGTCGAGATCCTCTGTCGAAAGGCGGGAATCTCGAAGCCTACGTTTTATCGCCACTTCGAATCAAAGTACGACGTCCCAATCTGGTTCGCAAGATTCATGTGCCTTGAAACCCTCGACAAGATAGGCCGCACCCTCACCTGGGAAGAAGGACTAAGGGGCTACTTCGAAATCGGCATCGCAGAACTAGAACACCTAAGATACACTCGCGCAGCTCCCGATATGTACGAAAAAATCATTGCCGCCAGGGAGAAGCATCGCTGTCGCATCATCGAGGAAACCCTGTGCATGCACGGGGTTGAGGTCACCCCCCTACTTTCGAGGGCGATAAAAGGCTATGTGAAAGTGGAGCTACACTTCTCGGAAGAGCGCGTGGAGCCTGGGCAGAGCCAGAATATCGACGAAATCGTCACCCTGGCCACCAGCTTCATCCCGCCCGTCCTTTACGACGCCTTGAAAGAGCCTCTCGCGCAGGCGTAACCCACCCGAGCGGAAAGCCTCCCCCGCCGAAGGAGAACCAGCACGCAGGTCTCCCTTCGCGCGAACCACTCACCTATCAGGTGCGTACGCCGATCGGGAAACACGATCCTTACCTGCGAGAACGTCAGGCAGCATATTCGCAGTTGAATTATTCAGATTGAAGCAAGGAGCTTGATTGCTATGAGCGATTACTGCGAAATCGGCAATCCCGCCATCGACGAAGAGTTCAACGCACTCTTCACTGAAATGCAGAAGGATGCCTACTGGATCCGCTTCTTCGTACGCCCCTGTTGCCCCGCCCCCTCGCTCGAGGGTGCATGCGAGCAGCTCGACAAACTGAAGGGCGAAGTCTTCGCACACGAGGGATTCTCGGACGAACAGAAAGCCCAGCTGGCTGAAACCATTGAGGCTCGCAAGAGCTGGTACGGAACCTCCGGCCTCTGCCGCAAGCGCAGCTAGGCCGAAACGCCGCCCTGCCGCAAGCGCAGCCAAAACCAATCAATTCCTTGCCGCAGATATACCCGAGTCGCCCATGTCCCACGCATGAA
>JAFYTB010000096.1 GCA_017559045.1 Eggerthellaceae bacterium
GACAAGCTGGCGAACCTGGTCGTTGAAGACCTCTTCAACCTGCTCGGGCGTAACGTCGGTATCCTCGACGGTGTCGTGCAGCAGTGCGGCGCAGATGGTCTCGGCATCCATGCGCAGGTCGGCAAGGATAATGCCCACCTCGATGGGGTGGATGACGAAGGGCTCGCCGCTCTTGCGGCACTGGCCCTTGTGCGCCTCGCTCGCAAACTCAAACGCACGCACGAGCATCTCGCAGTCTTCGGCAGTCATGTACGCCTCGGTGAGTGCGAAGAGATCTTCGAAACGCTCCTCCGGCGTGCTCGAACGGCGCTCCTCAACATCGCGGCGATTGCGCACGTTCATGGAATGTTCGGCCACGTAGGGACGGCCGATCATGGCGTCGACCGTCTGACGCGAATGCTCGGGGCGAAGACGCTCACCAAGGAGCTCGTCAGCCTCGAAATAACGCTTTCGGTCGTTCTTCTGATCTGTATGTGCCTCTTGAGGGCGCCTCTGCGAATCCAGCTTCTTTTCAGAATCCACGGCGCCTCCTTCCTAAATGAATAAACCGCGTCCCTATCTGCCGTTGCGCCACGCATGCGGCACTATGGGACGGGACACTCGAACGAACAGACCGTTCGAGTCGCACCTCATCGCCCAATCGCGGAAGGCGTTGAACACGTCACGTTCATCGAGTCCTTCGCGATAACGAATGCTATCCCGCAATTCTACCTTTGACGCTCCCTCGTCGACGCGAATCCAGCGTTCGGATCGACCAGCGTCATATGAAACGCGCGTCTCGATAAGCCCCAGCTCGCCAAAGACCGCAATCGAGCACGCTGCCTCGGTCGGAGTGACCATGTGCAGCTCATTGCTTGCCGCGATCGCCAAGTCGGCGTTGCTCATGCAGAAGAACTCACCGGGCACCTGACGCTGCACGGCGCGCAGGCAACGGTAGACCTGCGCCATGACATCATGATCAGGCGTGCTCTCGGCAAGCAGGCGCTCGTTAAGCGCGATGTCGGCCCGGCCGTAAAGCAGGTGAACCACAGCGGGCAGACCGTCGCGTCCAGCGCGTCCGCTCATCTGGTTGAACTCAATCTCGTTGAACGGCAGGTGGTACAGCACCACGTGACGGATGTCGGGAATGTCGATACCCTCGCCAAAAGCGGAAGTAGCCACGAGCACCGTCAAGTGCCCGCAGCGGAAGAGATCCTCGACACGCTTGCGCTCGCCACGCGTCAGGCCGGCATTGTAGAAGCCGATAAGCGGGGCAAGCTGCGGAACGCGCCTGCGAAGATTACGCGCCACAGCCACCGACTGCTCGCGCGAGTTCACGTAGATAACCGTCTACTCGCCGTAGGCGACCAAGTTGGCCAGATAGTCATCGCGATTGCGGATGTTTCGCTGATCGTCGATATAGAGATTCTCGCGCGAGGTTTCGTCGACCACGCTTTCGGGCAACCTCAGCGTTTGGTCGATATCGCGGGCGACATCATCATTGGCCGTCGCGGTAACAGCCAGCACCACGGGGTTGCTCAAGCGCTCGATCACGTAGTCGAGCTCGGCGTAGGCCGACCTTCCACCCGCACGGGCAAGACCCACATGATGAGCCTCGTCGACCACCATGAAACCGATGCGTCCCGATGCGGCAATTTCCTCAACGTGGAAACGCGCATACTCAGGCGTGGTGAGCACGATGTCGACCGTTCCGTTGCGAAGGCCGCTGTACACACGCATGCGCTCTTCGGGCGTGCTCTCGCCCGTCAGCACCACGGCCGTGATGCCAAAGTCCTCGAAAGCAGCCGTCAGGTGATACACCTGATCGGCAATGAGGGCACGCAGCGGGTACAGGAACAAGCTGGCCTCGTTGGCCATGAGCGCACGATACACAGCATAGGTTTGGAAAATGAGCGATTTGCCGCGGCCGGTGGCCATGATGGCAAAGGTGGACAGACCCGCCTTCAGGCGATCGAGCACCTCACGCTGCGAGGGATGCAGGCACTTGTCGCCAATGAGCGCAGCAACGATGGCGTCCTCAAGAAGCTCGGGGTTGCGCCTGGCCAGCGTCTTCCAGCGCTCGCGATTGATGTCGTGCATAGCGCGGCAGCTCTCCGGACCAGCGGGAATGCGACCGCCCTCACGGCACAGGTCTTCGTCGCTCTGCGAGAACAGACCGGTGGTGAACGAAAGCGCGTCGGGGTTGAGGCATGCTTCCAAGGCACCGCACATACGCGCAGGCACGACGGTTTCCAGCATGGCCTTCACCGAACGACGGCCGCGCCATTCGTCGACCTGCACGGAGAACGCCGCGTCAACAACCGTATCGGTATACAGAAGCGTATCGATTTGCGAGCAGTGGAACATGATGCCGCTCACGCTGCTGCGTCCGTTCGTAAGTGTGCATGCGAAATGGTTCTTGTCGCTTCCCACCGCGCGGCAGTTGGTGAGCACCACGTTGCGCGCGAGGTAGGTGGGCACAGGATTTTCCTGGCCAAAGGGAGCCAGCATATCGAGCATGCTGATGTTTTCGATAGTCAGCTCATCGAGCTCGACGCAAGCGTCGATGTCGACCAGCGGATGGAAGTCGTCTTCAGGAAGCTGATCCATATAGGCGCACAGGCGCTCTGCGAAAGCTTCCAAGTTGGCAGCGGGAAGCGTTACGCCAACGGCCGCTTCATGGCCGCCAAAGCGCGTGACCAGGTCGGAAGCCGACTCGACTGCCGCGAAGAGGTTCACCGTTCCGACGCTACGACCGCTGCCACGAGCCTCGTCGCCATCGATGGTAAAGAGAAGCGCCGGCACGCCGTAGATATTCACCAGGCGGCTTGCGACGATGCCCTTGACGCCTTCGTGCCAACCCTCGCCTGCCACAACCAGCGCACGCTGCTGATCTTTATAGGTGGCAGCAGCCTTTTCCTTGGCGATCTCGGAAAGCTCGGCTTCCTTGAGGCGCCGCTCGTCGTTGATGCCCTCGAGGCGCTCAGCCAGCGTATGGCACTCGGAGAAGTTGTCACACATGAGGAGGTCAAGCGCAATCTGCGCATCGCCCATGCGACCCGCAGCGTTAAGGCGCGGAACCAGCGAGAAGCTGAGATTGGTTGCCGTGAGAGGCTTGCCCGCAGCGCCCGACGTTTCCATGAGCGCGGCGATGCACGGACGCGGTTCCTTGTTCATGCGCTCCAGGCCGTGGGCCACAAGCGCGCGATTCTCCCCGCGCATGGGCATGAGGTCGGCCACCGTGCCGAGGGCGGCAAAGTCGGTGTAAGAGCGCCACAAATGCGGATAGCCCATGCGACCACCAAGGATCTGCACCAGCTTGAGGGCGACGCCGACGCCGGCGAGAATGGCGCTTTCGCAACGCTCATCGAGCTTGGGGTCGGCCACGGGAATGCCCTGCGGAACCTGATCGCCAGCCTCGTGATGGTCGGTAACGACTACGTCAACGCCGTCGGCCACGATCTTCGCGATTTCCTCGCGACCCGAAATGCCACAGTCGACCGTGACGATGAGGTCGGGCTTAAGCGGCTTGATGCGTTCGTAGGCCGCTTCCGTAACGCCGTAACCTTCATCGGATCGGCGGGGAATGAACGGGGTTGCCCAACCACCGAGCGCACGCAGACCGCGCGTGAGCACCGTGGTAGCGGAAATGCCATCGAGGTCGAAGTCGCCGAAGACGATGACATGCTTGCGGGCGCGGATGGCAGCCTCAAGGGCGTCAGCCACTTCCGCGATTCCGGGAATTTCGTAAGGATTGCGCCAATCGCGATCAAGTGCGGGACGAAGGAAAGCATGGGCCTCATCAGCGTCGACGATGCCGCGGGCGGCAAGCGTCATGGCGATGAAGCGAGGAAGACCGAGCTCGTGCTGCAGGCGCGCTGCGTCCCGATGATCCATGGGGCGAATGTTGAACTGCGCTGGCATAACCGAAAGTACCTAACATGCGAATGCGTTTCATTTTTCAAGTTGGTATTTTCTCACAAACGTATGCAGGTGTCATGCGATGGCGGGCGACCTCCACAGGTCGCTTGCCGCCCGCCGCGGCAGTCGCGCCTCGCAGCTTAACGCGGGTCACGCCACGCATCCGCGCGGCTCGCAACCTGCGCGGCCCAGCGCGCGCCCTCCGCACCCCGCATGCCGCCGAATGACTGAGACAGGCGCACCCGAACGGCGTTACAATGGGCGTGCTGGCGCTTTCGCCGCACCCCAATTCGACTACACAGGAGAACATCATGGCCAACTGCCTCGTCGCCCAGTCGGGCGGACCGACTGCCGTCATCAACGCAAGTCTCGCTGGCGTCATCCGCGCCAATCAGCTCAACCCCGTCTACGACCATGTGTACGGCGGCATTCACGGCATCGAGGGCGTGCTGGAGGACAAGCTGTTCGACCTCACTAACCTCACCGGCCGCGAGATCGACATCCTGAAGCAGACGCCGTCTTCGGCGCTCGGCACCTGCCGCTACAAGCTCAAGCGCGGCAACGATACCGACTACCGTCGCCTCGTCGAGGTCATGGATGCGCATGATATCGAGGTCATGTTCTACATCGGCGGCAACGACTCCATGGACACCGTCGACGCACTTTCCGAGTGGGCCGCCGCAAATGGCGTTGCCAAGCGTTTCGTGGGTATCCCGAAGACCGTCGACAACGACCTCGTGCCCGTCGACCACTGCCCCGGCTTCCCCAGCGCCGCAAAGCTCGCATGCCAGGTGACGCATGCTACGCGTCTGGACTACGACGCCTACACCCGCGCCGAGGTCTTCGTACTTGAGACCATGGGCCGCGATGCCGGCTGGCTGGCCGCAAGCTGCTGCCTTTCCGGCGATGTCGACCTGCTGGTGCTTCCCGAAGTCGACTTCGAGAAGGAGGCTTTCCTCGCCGAGGTCAAGAAGAAGATGGACGAGAAGAACGAGTGCTACATCGTCGTCTCTGAGGGTGCCCACTATGCCGACGGCACGTATCTTTCCGCTGGCGACTCCGCTAACGACGGCTTTGCACATGCCGTTCTGGGCGGCGCAGCACTCACGCTGAAGCAGATGATCATCGACGCCGGCATCGCCCCGCGCGGCGTGGTTCAGGATCTTTCCCGTGCAGCTCGTTCTTCGAACTTTGCGCAGAGCCTCGTGGATGTTACCGAGGCATACGAGCTGGGCATGAGCGCCCACATGCGTTCCGCCGATGGCGTGTTCACCGGCCAGGTCGTGGGCATTCAGCGCGAGACGCGCGATGGCGCTTACAACGCCAAGTTCTTCGCGGGCCCCGCTTCCGAGTTCGCCAACCACGTTAAGCACTTCCCCACCGAGTGGATCCTGCCGAACTATCAGGGCATCACGCAGGAGGCCCTCGACTACCTGGCTCCGCTTGTGGAGGGCGAGCCGAAGCTCATTTACAAGAACGGCGTCCCGGCAACCATCAAGGCCTTCAACCGCCGTTAAGGTTGGATGCGGCTGGGGCTACCCCCGCTGACAGCGCAAGCGGCCATCCCGCAAACGGCAAAACCATCAGCATACTAGGCGGCTCGATTTGAGCCGCCTTTTTATTCCCTAACCCGCTATGCATACGCGCATCATGCCAACCGCGGCTCCCGAATCATGCCGACCGCGACTCTCGAATCATGCTGACCGCGACCCTCAGTCATGCCGGGCGCAACTCTCGAATCAGGTTGAGCCCGACCCCCCATATCATGCCGGCCGCAACTCCCAAATTGCGTTTGTGAACGATTTTGCAGTTTCACTTTTCGGAAAGAGCGATTTTGGCTCCCGATTTGCGTTTGGGATTGCGGCAGAAAAGTTGGACCACCCATGGTTGCGGGTGGTCCAACTTTTCTGCCGCAATCCCCAAACGCAATTTCGTCGCCAAAAACGGCCATCTGGAAAAGTGACGTAGGCAAAACATCCACGCAAAGCGAGCTCACGAAGACGCCGCTGCACACCCCCAAATCATGACC
>JAFYTB010000097.1 GCA_017559045.1 Eggerthellaceae bacterium
TGCTGAACGATACGACGCGTCAGGATTCGCGAGACGATCAAAACAGCTACAGCCGCCAATGCGAACGAAATGGTCTCCGGAATAATCAGACCACTTGCATAGGTCAGCAGCGTCTCACGGGTTTCCGCTAAGCGAATGATGCTGCCATCTTCAAGCTCTACAGCCGCGTAGACCGTAACCGTTTCAGCGGTATCCGAATAACGAGAGATCACACCTGCGCCCGACTCAAGCGCCGACTGAAACTCCGGCCTATCGGCATGGCTTTCCATACTCGAAGCCTCGCCCGCGCTGTCATACAGAACCGTTCCATCAGCGTCGATCAAGGTGTAGCGAACCTGATCAGAAAGCTGATTCTCCAAAATAGGAATATTTTCCTCGCTCGGCGTTCTATCAAGAAGAGCCGCTGCTGCCTGCGCGAGCTCCAGCAGATCGTCTTCTGCCTCGTCTTCAAGCGTGAAGTAGTAAATTCCTGTGGTGAGCAACGAGAAAACGAAGATAACCGCAAGGGTTAACCCCAACATCACAAGGTAAATGCTTGCGGAAAGGCTCTTTCTTTTCGAGGTCTGCTTCTGCGCGCTCTGACTCATGACGAATGCCTAACCTAATGAGCCTTCTTGAGGGTATAGCCCACGCCGCGAACGGTAGCCACCATTGCCTCCGCTCCCGGAAGAGCCTGTCCGAGCTTTTGACGAAGCGTCTGCACGTGAACGTCAACCGTGCGCGTCTCGCCCACATACGTCACACCCCAAACGCCCTCAAGAAGCTGGCCACGCGTAAGCACGCGGCCCTCGTTTTCCATAAGCACACGAAGAAGCTCGAACTCCTTCAGCGTAAGCACCACTTCCTGTCCATCCACTGCCACCGAATGCGCAGCAGGGTCAAGCACAATGGGACCCACCTTCAACTGATCATTGGCAATCGGCTTCTGGGCGCCACGCTGAGCGCGACGAACCAAAGCTCGCACACGAGACGCCAGCTCCATCATGCCAAAAGGCTTTGCCAAATAGTCGTCAGCACCCGCATCGAGACCGACAACCTTATCAAACTCGGTACCCTTCGCCGTCAGCATCATGACAGGAATGTCCTGAGTCTCAGGGTTCGCCCTCATGGTGCGAAGAATCTCAAGACCGTCGATATCGGGAAGCATGATGTCAAGAAGGACAACCTCGGGAAGCTCCTCTTTGCAGGCAGCATAAAAATCCGTTGCATGGGCAAACCCGCGTGCCTCAAAGCCAGCCTGCTTCAGCGCGTAGATGGTCAACTCACGAATATTGATCTCATCTTCGACGTAATAAATCATGCCTATTCTCCTGCGTTAATTCTTTCGCGCTAGTTCCCTTGCGAACAAGACTCGGACACATCGACAGCAGCGTCGTTCGAACAACCCTCCGACGAAGCGTCCACCTTGTCGCCTGCAACCATGTTTCCATGCGCAAACAAGGCCATAGCTCGAACAGCAACATCCGTAGCCGCAACAATGCGATCCTCGTTCTCGATGCCAAAAGAGATCGTGCCACGATATCCGTACTCTGTGATCTCTGAATAGCGAGCAACCGGATCCTTCGTAATCACGTCGACCTCCGACACAGCTTGCTTAACTGCCTCGATCATCCTCGAGGTAACGAGATCAAGCTGGGCGTCTTCCGCACGAGCAACTAGGGGCACCACTACGTGAGTGACGGGCCTCAGCTTGGTAACCGTAGAAGTGTTCATGACCGAGTTCGGAACAATGATCTGATTCTTGGCTCGATCTTCGATAACCGTCTGCCTCAAGGTCACATCGTGCACAACGCCCTGCAGACCCTCAGAGTCGATCCTGATATGATCACCCGGCTTCACCAAGCCCGAAAGGCTTACATTGATGCCGCCAATTGCATTCGAAATGGTGTCCTGCAAACCCAACGACAAGGCAATACCGCCAACACCCAAGGCGGCGAAGAAGGCCGACACGTCTTGGCCAAAGCAGAACGAGAGCATGAATCCGATGCCGAAGGTCCAAATAACGACTCGGATAATCTTGAGAAAGATGCTATTCGCAGGAAGCGGCGTAACCTCATGACTCATGATTCGTCTTGCCGCCTTAACGACAAGATGAACAACGATGGAAGTGATAATGAGGATCACTGCCGCCGAAATGATCTTAAGGGTCAGGTCAGACTGAACCAATTTCTCCAGCAGAGTGAATGCTTCCTCGATAGTGGGATCGGCAAGATCAATAGGCTGCGAGGTATCCACGAAGTCCTCCTCAAATCGTCAAATTACCAAGCTGCAGGCCTGGTAATGACCTCTTCTTCACGCTGCCATGCAACAACGCGATTCTGCTCACGCGTCTTACGCATATCGATAAGTCGCTGATTAGACGAACCGCGGAACTTCAGCATGAGAGATTTCTTTGCCTGCACGAAGGGGCCATCAACCAACACGTCCGTGTTGTCGAGCAAAACGCCAATTGCGGGAATTTCCTCAGACATACGCAAAAGGTCTTCGTACTGGAAGCCCGTATATGTCCAAATGCCGTAGCCGTCTTCCTTAAGCTGACGAGCAAGCTCAGCGCAAGCTTCCGGCTGCTCAAACGGCTCGCCTCCGGAAATGGTCACATCATGAACAAGTCCGTTTTCCTTGATCTGTACAACAAGACTCTCAACGGACTGCACCGTACCGCCACAATGCGACTGGCTCTCGGGATTGTGGCATCCGGGGCATCTGTGAGAACAGCCCTGTACAAAGACGGCATAACGAAGCCCCGGCCCATCTACGATAGAGTCGGCAGCTGTACCAAAAATACGAATGTCCACGCTTGCGTTCATATCCGCCCATTATAAGAAATGGACCCGCCCATAGAGGCGGGTCCATTTCAAAAGCGGCCAAAAGACAGAGCTGCTTCAGACTTTATGCCGAGTCGCTCTGCGCCCCAAAGCTCAATCGCAGACGAGCGAACAGAGTTTACAGGGAGTGCTTCACGCGGTCGTTTTCCTCAGCGCGCTTAGCGTCGTTGAAGCGATCGAGGGTACCCACCAGGTAACCCGTAATACGACGGATGCGCTCGAACTGCTCGTGCTCATCTTCCGTACGGCCGCACTTCGGGCAGACATCCTCGATGACGCCGTTGTAGCCGCAGACCGGGTCGCGGTCGACCGGATGGTTGATGGAA
>JAFYTB010000098.1 GCA_017559045.1 Eggerthellaceae bacterium
GACATCGATCGCATGAGCTACGGTTGCGTGAGCATCGCCGAGGCTGCACGCGGACACTCCGGTTTCCATTACTACATGACCGACGAGGTCCTCGACCGCATGGTGGGCTAAGCATTCGCTTTGATTGCTTCGTGCGCCGTTGCTTCCCAACTTCCCATAAGCAAATGAGAGAGCCCGCTCTGTGAGCGGGCTCTCTGCGCGAAGGGGAGGAGATAAGGGAAAAGGAAAAGGTGCAAAAAGGAGTGGGAGTCGGCGCCTTTAGGGGGAAGGCGCCGGGGGCATCTTAGTAAGCGGTGAAGGCGGACTTCGGTGCCAGGCAGATGGGGCAGGCGGTGAAGTTCTCGCCCTTGTGGATGTAGCCGCAGATGGGGCAGAGGTAGTACACCGGGTCGTCAGCCTCGTCGATGGTGGTGTAGGCGTCCATGTACAGCTTGGCGTGGTAGGCCTCGGCCAGCTTGGCGCGGGTGAATACCTGCACGGCCTTGTCGTTGCCTTCCTCCTGGGCCTTCTTGATGAAGGCGGGGTACATGTCGGAGGTCTCGTAGATCTCACCGTTGGCGCCGGAGATGAGGTTGATGTCGGAGGTGTGCTCGTCGACTGCGGGAGGCTCGGGCTTCACCGTGGAGGGATCCATCTCCTTGGCCAGGTTGTACTCGAGCTCGATGTGAATCTTCTCGGCATCGGCGGTGCACTGGAACAGGCGGGCGATGCGGGAGAAGCCTTCCTGCTCGGCAACCTTGGCGTAGGCCTCGTACTTCGTGGTGGCACCGGTTTCGCCGGCAATGGCGGACAGCAGGTTCTCGTAGGTGGTGCCGACGACGGTGGTGCTGCCGGGCATTACGTTGAAGTTGCTGGCGGTCGCGGCGTTCGGGATGCTGGTGGGCTCCAGAACCTCGGCGATGAACTCGGGCTCGGAAGCGCCCTGTCCGGCTTCTGCAGCGCTTTCGTTGGCGCAAGCGGCCAGCAGGCCCAGGGTGGAGAAAGAGGCTGCGCCAATGGCGGCGGTCTTCAGGAGATTCCTTCTGCTGATTTCGGACATGGTGTCTACCTTTCGTAGAGAGGGTTGCTTGTTTCTTACTATTGATAATCTATATCAATAAGTAACGTAAATCAATAACCAAATTGACAAATTTTGTAGGTTTTCGAAAAAAATTTTTTGAGGAGCGTGCATGGCATGGGCCGCGCGCTGTGCGAAGGGCTTCCGTGGTAAACTAACAAGCTGTCTGTAATCAGGAGATACGGCGTCATTGGCCGTGGATCCATGTGTGAGGCGGCGGTACCATCAGCCGCGCGGCCTCGGAAAGAGAGCGTTGCTCATGTCTAAGGGTACTTATTCGTTCACCACTCCCATCTATTATGTAAACGCTGCCCCTCATCTGGGCACGGCGTACACCACCGTGGCCGCTGACACCGTGGCGCGTTATCAGCGCATGAACGGCTACGACGTGGCTTTCGTCACCGGCATGGACGAGCACGGCCAGAAGGTCGCCGACACTGCCGCAAGCAAGGGTATGGAGCCCCAGGAATGGTGCGACTCCATGGAGCCCGCGTTCCGCGATGCATGGGATATGCTGAACATCACCTATACCGATTTCGTACGCACCACCGAGCCTCGTCACGCTCGCAGCGAGAAGAAGTTCTGGGGCGAGCTGTACGACAAGGGCTACCTGTACAAGTCCAGCTACGAGGGCTGGTACTGCGTGCACGAGGAAACGTACTACGCCGAATCCGACCTCGAGAAGAACGAGGACGGCGAGTTCGTCTGCCCCGACTGCAAGCGACCGGTGCAGCTGATGGCCTCGGGCGAGGAGAACTGGTTCTTCAAGCTCTCCGAGTTCCAGCAGCCGCTGCTCGACTTCTACGCCGCACACCCGGATTTCATCCGTCCATCTATTGGATCATCCCTATCCTGGCCGGATTATTCCAGTTCCTGTCTGCCAAAACCATGCCTCAGCCGTCACAGAATGCAGGCGACTCCGCAGCAAGCATGACCAAGAGTATGACCACGATTATGCC
>JAFYTB010000099.1 GCA_017559045.1 Eggerthellaceae bacterium
AGACTGCATACGCTCTGCCGATGATGGCTACCGGCCTGCTGCTCCCGTTCGTTCACTTCTTCATCTTCGGCGCTCCGGTTGCCCTGAAGAAGTAACTTACGCTCAGCGTTTGATTTACAGGCGCCCCGCTTTTGAATCGGGCGGGGCACCTAAATGGATCAGGTTCGCCTGATCCTAAGCCTGAACGATTCTGCGTTTGATCGTGTTGAGAAGACCCGCTTCCCCAGCGGGTCTTCTTGTATTTAGGGGCTGGGGTAATTAGGGGAGTAATATGCTGCTGGTCTGGGTAAATGCGGTTTGAGGTATAATGATCGTTTATATGACTCAACAGTGCATTAGGGGGCACCATTGAAGAATAACGCGATGTATATTCCTGTTGACGCGCTTAAGAATCGCCAGGATTTTGATATTTGGTACCGCGATGGCGACCTTGCCTTTAGCTTTACGGGTAAGTGGGAGAGCGAAAAGGATCCCGTTACCATCTGGAGCCGTCACGGCGCAGAAGCTGGCAGCATTAAGCTCGATCCTGGTTCGAAGATGATGTACTACGTAAGACTCGAGCGCTGGGAGTACGAGCTGCACACCTACATCATCAACGAGGAGTACTTCTTTAAGGGCATGCTTTGGGAGATCAAGGGTAGCCCCAGCAATCCTCCGTTTGACTTCTACAGCCTTCGCAGCGAGAAGAACGAGGTTCACGTTAGCCGCACCCAGTTCAAGGGTCATGGCGAGTGCCTCGAGGTTCGCGTTCGCGACGTCACCTTCCTGCGCATCGCTGCTGCAGCCGTGGTTGCCATGATGATGAAGGAGGAGTTCAAGGGTCTGAGCGAGGGCATTGAAACCCCCGGTCTTTCTCGTGGTCAGAAGATCCTCCGCTGGATCAAGGGCAACAAGGGCCTCACTTACGAGCAGGTCATGGCGGGCGAGCGCTACGTCTAAGCACGTGGGCAAAATGCCATTACAGTTGCTTGAGTTTTAGGTAGTGCGCGGGTAGTTACCTGCGCATTGCTTTGTAATCGAAGTTTCAAGAGAAGTGTTTCACTATGCAAAATGAAAAGCTGTCAGCCGCCTTGGCTGAGTATGCCGCGGTAGAAGCCAACTATATCAAGGCTCTTCAGGATAAGGGTCTGAAGTTCGCGCCGTCTCATGCTTCTGACGAGCTTATCGCGTCGCTGCGCGAGCAGCTGGCTGCTCGTGGTGCGCAGTTCAAGAATGCTGGCGCAAGCATCGTGGTTGGTTGGCAGTCCAAGGCATGCGTGGAGTGCACGGGCAGCAACGGCTCGGAGACCTTCTCGACTACGTTTAAGTGTCATCGCGATTGCTATTTCTGCTTCAACCATAATCAGGCGGACTACGAGAAGTTCTTCCGCGAGGGATGTCCCTGGGAAGAGGGTCTGCAGCGCTCCGCATGTGAGAACGAGAACAAGCTTGCGTGCGTGGGCCTTACCGGTGGTGAGCCGCTGCTGAACCTCGATGACTCTATTCGTTTCCTCAACCGCGCGCAGGAGCTGTTCCCTGGTGCGCATATGCGTATGTACACCTCTGGCGATCTGCTGACCGAAGAGGGCGCTGCGCGTCTTCGCGATGCGGGTCTTCAGGAGATCCGCTTCAGCGTGAAGGATTTTGATCCCGAGGATCTGCAGGAGCGCGTGCTTGCTGCAATGGCGCTTGCGAAGCGTTATATCCCCGATGTTATGGTTGAGATGCCTGTCATCCCGGGTACGGGTGAGCGCATGCGCGAGCTGCTCAAGCGCTTCGACGAAATCGGCATCGATGGCATTAACATGCTCGAGTTCTGCTTCCCGTTCTGCAACTGGGAGGAGTTCGATAAGCGAGGTCTGCTGATTCGCAATCCTCCGTTCCCCATCATGTATGACTACGGCTATTCGGGCGGTATTCCGATTGCTGGAAGCGAGGAGCTTATCCTGGAACTGATGCTGTGGGGCATGGATGAGGGTCTGTCGTTTGGTATGCATTATTGCTCGCTTGAAAACAAGCACCGCAGCGAGATGCGTCAGAGGAACGAGCGTGGCTCCAAGATCCATCCGTGCTTCTCGTTTGACGAGGGTGACTTCTTCCTGAAGACGGGAAAGGTCTTCGGTGCCGACAAGGAGCTGGCGCTGCGCGTCCTCAACGCTTGTGGTTGCCGCGACTTCTTGGAGAGCGCTGAGGAGGATTCCCTTACCTTCCCGCTGAAGTACATGGGTCAGCTTAAGGGTGTTCCCGTGACTCCTGTAACCAGCTTCTGCGTACTCGAGAAGGATGAATCGGGCAGCTATCTGCGTGAAGTCGGTCTCGAGGTTAAGGTTTTCTAGCCAAGGTTTTCTGGCTGGGTTGCAGAGGTTTTCTGCGGATGAGTTGTCAGTGTGATTGCGGTCGGCTTACCTCAAGCGGAAGGTAAGTAGACAAAAGGCGGTCCCTGATAAGCTTGCTGTGGCTGCAACCAGGAAAAGAGCATTTGTGGACATTGCATCTGTATTGGAACTTCTGCTGGCAGATGGTCGAGCTTTGACCATTCCTGCTGCCATTGATTATTTCGCCATCATCGTTGGCGTTATTGCTGGTGCGCTCGTTGCCTGTGATCGCAAACTCGATATCGTGGGCACGACGGTTGCTGGATTGCTGACGGGCTTTGGTGGCGGAATGGTTCGTGACCTGCTCATGCATGATCACGGCATCTATTTTACGCAGCATCCTGAATTGGTTCTGATCTGCACGGGCATCTGCATGTTCGTGTTCTATTTCCGCGGCATCTTTATGGAGGGCGGTCTTCTGGCGAGCGAGGGCAAGGGCTTCTTCCTGCTCGATACGCTCTCGGTTGCTCTGTTTGCGCTCGCGGGAGCCAGCAAGGCCTTTGCGGTGGAAGAGGGGATTATTCTCTCGATCATGTATGGTGCAATCACCGCAGTGGGAGGCGGTGCGCTCCGCGATGTCTTTACAGGTGAGACGCCGGCTATCTTCAAGCAGAGTAACTTTTATGCCATCGCCGGTCTTGGTGGCTCTACGGCGTATGTGCTTCTGGCAACTGTGGGCTGTCCGGTTGCTGTGGCGGGAGTCTTGTGCGTGCTCGCGGTTCTGGGTCTGCGATACGGCAGCGTGAAGTACGGCTGGAAGACAAGAGCCGAAATCGATCTCTCGGACTATTTCCGCAGGTAAACAGCCAAATCCACTCAATTTAAGAAAAACGGGACAAAAAAAGTAACATTTTTATCAAAAAATGTTACTAAAAGGGTAGCAATTGAAAAAGAAGTTGGATATACTGCCGTCAGCAGGAAACGAAATCCGAACTTCAACAGGAGGATCCTATGTCTCTCATCAACAAAGAAATCAACGACTTTTCCGTCCAGTCCTTCCAGAACGGCGAGTTCAAGGCAGTGAGCAAGGCTGATGTCCTTGGCAAGTGGAGCATCTTCTTCTTCTACCCGGCCGATTTCACCTTCGTCTGCCCGACCGAGCTCGAGGACATGGCAAACCTCTACGGTGAGTTCAAGGCCGCTGGTTGCGAGGTTTATTCCGTCTCCACCGACAGCCACTTCGTGCACAAGGCATGGCACGACACCTCTGAGAAGATCCAGAAGATCCAGTATCCGATGCTCGCTGACCCGACCCATGCTCTTTCCCGCGACTTCGAGGTCCTTATCGAGGAAGACGGCATGGCTGAGCGCGGTACCTTCATCGTCAACCCCGAGGGCAAGATCGTGACCTACCAGGTCAACGGCGGTGGCATCGGCCGCAACGCCGAGGAGCTCCTCCGCCTGGTTCGCGCATGCCAGTTCGTCGCCGAGCACGGCGACCAGGTCTGCCCGGCAAAGTGGCAGCCCGGTGCTGACACCCTCAAGCCCAGCCTCGATCTGGTGGGCATGCTGTAAGAAAGAGGCGCCCCCTCCTCGCCTTTAGTTGAGTACATACGGCCGCCTCTCCCCGGGCGGCCGTTTTTTATAGCAGGTTCGGTGACAGGAAGCCGGCACTGCGGAGAGAGTTGATCATGGAAAAGGGAAATCTTTACGATGCTGTTATCGTTGGTGGCGGTCCGGCCGGCTTGACGGCTGCGCTGTACCTGGCTCGCGCTCGCTATCGCGTACTGGTGGTTGAGAAGGAGCGCTTTGGCGGTCAGATCGCGCTTACGCACGAAGTGGTGAACTACCCCGGCGTTGAGCGCACGAGTGGCGCTGCGCTTGCGGAGACTATGCGCAAGCAGGCTGAAGGCTTCGGAGCTGAGTTCCTCATGGCTGAGGCGCTCGGTATCGTTGACGAAGGCGACACCAAGCTTGTTAAGACGACGCGTGGTGAGATCCGTTGCTTCGGCGTGCTGCTGGCTCTGGGTGCATCGCCCCGACCGGCGGGTTTCGTGGGCGAGGAAGAGTTCCGCGGACACGGTGTTGCGTACTGCGCAACCTGTGACGGCGAGTTCTTCACGGGCAAGGACGTGTTCGTCATCGGC
>JAFYTB010000100.1 GCA_017559045.1 Eggerthellaceae bacterium
ACCAGCGCGTTGACGCCGTCTCGGGCACGGTTGCAGCCTGCCTTGTAACCTGGTTCATTATCGTCACCACAGGCTCCGTGCTTTTCCCGCAAGGTATCAGCATTGAGTCTGCTGCCGACGCCGCAGCAGCGCTGGCGCCTTTTGCTGGCGAGTACGCAGAAGCCCTCTTCGCCATCGGCCTCGTTGCCGCTTCCTTCCTTGCCGCGTGCGTCTTGCCCCTCACCACGGCATTCGTTATCTGCGAAGCATTCGGTTGGGAAGCAGGCGTCTCCCTCTCCTGGGAAGAAGCGCCGGTCTTCAAGAGCATCTTCACGTTCGTCATTGTGTTCTCCGCACTGTTCGTCCTTGTGCCCAATATCGACCTGCTCGCCATCATGATCATCTCGCAGTTCATCAACGGCCTCGTGCTGCCCGTCCTGCTGTGCTTCATGGCAATCATCGCTGCGGACAAGCGCATCATGGGTGCATACAAGGCCAATAAGGTAACGAAGGCGCTTATTTGGCTGACTGTTGGCATCGTCGCCGTGCTTACCGTGGCCCTGCTCATCATGCAGGCGCTCGGCCTTGGCTAAGAGCCAACTCAGGAAACCTAGCTATCGCAACAAAACTGGACCCTTGGACGAATCTCCAATCGGAGTCAGTCCAAGGGTCCAGTGTGTTTGTCGGCGGGTTGTAGGACTGCGTTCGTCAGCCCAATGCGAGCAAAAAACCTAATCGAACTATTCGAGAAGGCGCCCTCCTGCCGCACAAAGGCAGGTACCCAAACATGCTCTTCCAGAACCGCCGCTTCTCGAGCACTCCAGAAGCGCCTCTATGCTTATGCCATCCAGATACGCGTCGAAACACTCTTGCGCCAGCAAGCAAGCCTTCTTTACGCTGCTGACGCTTTCTTGCACGCTTGGAGCGACAACGTCATTCACGCTACCACTCACAAACGCATCGCCCCGCTTGGCGGCCTCGGCAATCTCGGCAGTTGCACCTGACTCTGCTGAAGCTTCATTCCCTTCCGTATCACTAGACCCGTCATTCAAAGCCGACAGCACCGCGTATAAGCTTATGTCGGACGGATCCTTCGCAAGCCTATAGCCGCCATGCTTGCCGGGTCGGGCTTCGACTATGCCCGCATTGCGAAGCAGCTGAGCAAGCTGAATCAAATAATCCCGAGGAATCGACATATCGTTGGCAATCTCACGAGACGAAACCAATCCGCCCCTACTAGCGAGATACAACACGGCCTTTAAGCCATACTCAACCGATGCTTTCATCTGCACACCAGCTCCTACCTTTGAGACTTAGTGCAGCTAGCTTATTCAGATGAAGCCCAGCTAGAGCGCTCAACCGATATTCTTGAGACCCCCGATTGCCAAGCGTTACCCCCACGAAAAAGAAGAAGGCCCCTAAAGGCCTTCCGTTTTCCTGAAACGAGCGAACGCGTTCACTCTTTATAAGATGCTTTAAAACTGATCGAGCTTCTCGTGGAAGAGCCTTTCGGCTTCAGCGCTCACATGCTCGGCAATCTCGAGGTAAGCATCGAGAAGCTTAGCTCCTTCGGGGGTAAGAACGCTGCCATGAGCACCATCTCGCTCAAGAAGCTGGATTCCCAGAGAAGCCTCCGAATCCCTAATTACACGCCAGGCCTTGCTGTAAGCCATGCCCATGCCCTTGGCCGCTGCGTTGAGAGAACCCTTCTCGCGGACTCCGGCGCAAAGAGCGGCAATGCCATAGCCAAAGCCAGCATCATCCTGAGTGTTGGGGTTTTTCACGGAAAGCCTGATCGATGTCTTCATCTGCTCGAACTGCCCCATAGGTCCCTCCAAGTTCGCCAAATTGGCGGCTCTTAGCAGGCGTCTTCTTGCAACCTGCCGCCCTCTTCATTCGTATGCATCCATTATCTCATATCAAGAACAATTCTGAACAGCATACGAAGAGACACCCCCGCAATGAAGGGCATTTCACGTACCCGTTGTCCTAATTCTTGTAAAATCTAGATGCCTCATGAAAGGAAATCCGATGACCCTTCAGCAGCTCCGATATCTCATCGCCATTGCAGAATATGGATCTATCAACGCAGCGGCACAAAACCTTTACGCTTCCCAGTCGAATCTTTCGACTGCCATCAAAGAGCTTGAGCAGGAGCTTGGCATCACCATCTTCACTCGCAGCAATCGCGGCGTTACGCTCACCAACGACGGAACGGAGCTTCTCGGCTACGCTCGCCAGGTTATCGAGCAGGCAACCATGCTGGAGGAACGCTACGCACCTGGCGAGGCAAAACACGCTCGCCTGTCCATTTCTACCCAGCATTACGCTTTCAGCGTTTCCGCGTTCATGGACATGACCGACGAATTCGATGGAGATGAATACGACTTCATCCTGCGCGAGTGCAGTACCGGCGAGATCATCGACGACGTCAGAACTTTCCGAAGCGAGATTGGCATCCTCTACACCGACGACTTCAATCGCCGCGTGCTCTCCAAGGCTTTCTCTGACGCAAACGTGTCCTACTACCCTTTGTTCGAGGCGAAGGTCCACGTCTTCGTTGGCGAGCACCATCCGCTTGCTTCACGCGAGATTCTCGACATTGCCGACCTTGAGCCGTACCCGCGTTATTCCTTTGAGCAGGGCACGTCTAATTCCTTCTATTACTCCGAGGAGCCCTTGAGCTATCTCCCCCATAAGAAGAACGTGCGCATCTCCGACCGCGGCACTCTTACGAACCTGCTTACCAACCACAATGGCTACACGCTTTCCACAGGCGTTCTTTCCTCCGAAATGCATGCAGGAATCGCCAGCATTCCGCTTAACATCGAAGCGTCCATGCAGGTTGGCTACATCATGCATAACGAAAGAAAGCCCAGCGC
>JAFYTB010000101.1 GCA_017559045.1 Eggerthellaceae bacterium
CCGAAAGGGTCTCTTATGAAAATCACCGTGCTTCTCGAAAACGCAACCACGTCGGATCGCTTCTGCTCGAAGCACGGCCTGAGCATGTTCATCGAAACTGACGCTGGTCGCATCCTGTTCGACATGGGACCTGATGCCTCATTTATCGACAACGCGCGTGCTCTCGGCGTCGATGTCACCAGCGCCGATTTCGCCATCCTCTCCCATGGTCATTACGACCATGGCGGTGGCCTGCGCGCATTCATCGAGGAAACCGAAGCCGTCGGTCGCAAGGTCCCTATCTACGCACATGAGCGCGCCTTCGAATCTCATTGCGCGAACACGCCCATCGGCCTGAAGGACATTGGCGTTGATCCGACTCTTCTCGACGAATACTGCGATCGCTTCATCCTTACCGGCGACTCCCTTGAGGTGGCGGAAGGTCTCGACCTCTTCGCTTCGGTCGAACCCGTCGAGCTCGCACCGCGCTCCAACAAGGTGCTTCTTGAACGCGTTGATGGCGCAGTTGAAAAATCCGAATCACTTGACGACTACACACCCGACGCCTTCGAGCACGAGCAGACTCTGCTCATTCGCGAGGGAGACCGAGTGACCCTCGTCACCGGATGCTCGCATTGCGGCATCGTCAATATCATGAAGAAGGCCGAGGCGTTAATCGGCGGTCCGCTGCACGCCGTTGTCGCTGGATTCCATTTGATGAACCCGTCGTCGGGCGAGGTTGAGGATCCCAAAACCGTCAAGGCTGTTGCACAGTTCATGGCCGAGCGACCCACTCGTTACTACACCTTCCACTGCACAGGCCTTAACGCATACAGCCTCCTGCGCGACACGCTTGGAGAACGAGTTAACTACCTCTACACCAGCAGCAGAATCGAGCTGTAAAACAGCGCGAAAGACACGAAGGGCCTGATGCCGGGAGCGAACATCAAAGTTCAATCCAAGCGCCAGGCCCTTCTCGTTTTTATCGCAGACTTGTTAGCAATGGCAACCGCAGCCGCAACCACCGTCGTGCTCGTGATGGGATGCGTGGTCATGTCCGCCGCAGCCGCAGCCGCAATCTCCCGCATGATCAGCGAAAGCACCCGAACCAGCAGGAAGCACTTCAACCAGTTCGATATCGAACGTCAAAGGCTTGCCTGCCAGGAAATGATTGTGGTCAAGATAAATGAAGCCATCCTCAACCTTCATGCAGGTAACCTCGATGGTCTGGCCTGCCTGAGTCTGAATGGCAACCGGCTGTCCAATCGGCAGCAGCTCCCAACCAGGCATGAGATCGCAAGGGACCTTTTCCACGAAGTCCTCGCGCCACTCTCCGTAGCCCTCGTGCGGCTCGATGCGGATGGTGCGCTTCTCGCCAAGCTCCATCTCAGCGACAGCGGCGTCGAAACCGACGATCATATGGCCGCCGCCCACAACAAACTCCAGCGTCTCGCCATACTCGTAGCTGCTGTCAAACTGCGTACCATCATCGAACCTGCCGATATAGTGAACGCGAACCCTGCTGCCAGATGCAACCATCTTTATCCTCCTCGTGAGATCTAAGCGCTCGAAGAGCTTTACTTCCGTTCTTACTTTTTCTTATACGCCGCACGCAAAGCGGGCCACTGATTGTAGACAATGCCGACAAGAACAAGCGCAACGCCAAACAACGTCAGCAAAGAAGGCGTATCGGAGACGATAAGCCATGCGGCCAAAACGCCGACGGGAAGCTCGCTCGAGGCCATGATGGTCACCACGCCGGATTCGAGCTTGGGACTTGCAAAAGCAATCAGGCCCGTTGGAATAATGATGCCCAGGAAAGCGAGAAGAAGAGCACACGGCCAAATGAGCGCATCGGTCATCGCCACAAAAACGAACCCGGGGTTCATGAGCGTCGTCATCACGAAACCACCGAAAGAAAGGCCCATCGTGCGCAACGGCACGGCGAATTCGGTTCCCACACGACCCGACGAGAACAGGAAAAGCGCATAGAACAGAGCGCTGCCCAAGCCGAAGGCAATGCCCATCGGATCAAGGCTCGCAATACTCATATCGAAGAGTCCCGCAGCAAACGCAGTACCCAGCAGAACTATGACAACCGCAATGAGGGTGGTTCTATCGGGAAGCTTACGCGTAGCCACCGCATCGAGAACGACGCCGATCCACACAAACTGAAACAGCAAGGTCAGCGCAACAGCGCTCGGCAGCATGGCTACCGCGCGGTAATAGCAGAGCGACGTACAAGAAGTAAACAGACCCACAGCCGCAAGCGTAACAAACTCACGCGGCGTTGCAAAAGGAATCCGACGCGCAACCGTAACCGCGCCCATAATGAAGAAAGCCAGCAAGTACTGCAGGGGCAGGAAGTCGGCCACATGCACGCCAGCACTTTCCGCAACTTTAATTACGGGCACCAGGAAGCCATAACTCGATCCAGCGAGAAATACCAGCAATGCATATGTGAGTGTCTTATCCATAACGGAAGGCGATTTTAGCAGAAGAGACTCTTGGGAGTGCTATCCTGTATCAGTTACATTCGATCCTATCAAGGAGGATACCATGAGCCTTAAGGGCAAGAACGTCAAGGTCCACTACACTGGCACGCTCGACGACGGCAGCAAGTTTGACAGCAGCTACGACCGCAACGAGCCGCTGCCCTTCACCGTTGGCGCTGGCATGATGATCCCCGGCTTCGACGCCGCCGTCGCTGAGATGGAGCTTGGCGAGAAGCGCACCATCCGTCTCGAGCCCGCAGAGGCATACGGCGAGTACGATCCCGCTCGCGTCCTGCAGGTTCCGTGCTCCAACTTCCCGAACTGGGAGCAGATGCCCATCGGCGAGCCCGTCATGCTGTCCACCCCCTACGGCCCGATGCCGGCAACCTGCCTGAAGGTCGAGAACGAGATGCTCTTCATCGACACCAACCACGAGCTGGCTGGCAAGGCCCTGACCTTCGAGATCGAAGTCGTCGAAGTTCACTAATCACACTGCTTAAAGCAAAAGGAGCGCTTCGCGAAACGAGCCCAATCGGTGCTCATTCGCAAGCGCTCCTTTTTTATTTGAAGGGGGTCGCGGAAGACTATCGCTCTTCGATAGACTTGTACTCGCGGCGCTTCGTATGAGTGTTCTTGTAAGCCGGACGAATGATGCGCTTGCCCGAGGAGATTTCCTCGAAACGATGTGCAGCCCAGCCGGCCATACGCGCACAAGCAAACAGCGGCGTGAACAGGTCCTCGGGAATTCCCATCATCGAATAGATGAAGCCCGTATACATATCCACGTTGGCGCACATATCCTTCGATGTTCCCTTTTCGCGCAGGATAACCTCGGGAGCAAGACGCTCAATGCGCTTAAGCAGGTCGAACTCAGCTTCGTGCTCCGTGCCCGCTGCGAGCTTCTCCGCGAAGCGCTTGCAGATCACCGCACGCGGGTCGCTCTTCGTGTAGACCGCATGACCCATGCCATACACGAGGCCCGTCTTGTCGTATGCCTGCTTGTTCACGATCTTCGCCAAGTACGCAGCGACCTCATCGTCGCTTTCCCAATTAGCGACCGCCTCCTTAATTTCACGCTGCATAGCAAGAACCTTATGGTTGGCGCCGCCGTGGCGATAGCCCTTAAGGGAACCAATTGCCGCCGCATACGTGGAATACGGATCAGTGTCGGAAGAGCTCAGCACGCGCGTCGTAAACGTCGAATTGTTACCGCCGCCATGCTCGGCATGCACGCACAGCAGAATGTCGAGCATGCGCGCCTCCTCGGGGGTGAAATGGCGATCGGGGCGCAGCATCGAAAGAATGGTTTCAGCCGTAGACTGTCCAGGAATAAACGGATGAATGATCATCGACTCGCCGTAATAGCGAGAACGCTGAGCGTAGTACGACAGCACCATGATGCGCGGAAGACGGGAAATCAGCAGAAGCGCCGTGAGCATCTCGTGCTCGGCCGTACGAACTTCAGCATCCTCATCATGGCCGTACAGAAGCAGCACCGACCGAGCGAGCACGTTCATAATGTTCGGAGACATATTGCTCATGATGGCAGAGGCGGTAAATCCATCAGGCAGATCACGGCGATCGTCAATGAGGGCGACAAAGTCAGCCAACTGCTCTTTGGTGGGCAGCTCGCCAAGAAGAAGCAGATAAACCACTTCCTCGAATGAATAACGGCGGTCAATCGACTCGTCACCAAGAATGTCATACAGGTCGTAACCACGAAGTCGCAGATAACCCTCGTCGGCAACCTTCTCGCCGTCGGACATCAGGTATCCGTGAACATTTGAGATATTCGTCATACCGGCAATAACGCCCGTACCGTCGGCGTTGCGCAGACCACGCTTCACGTCGAAGCGCTCGTAATATTTCGGATCGATCTTGTTGATCCTGTCAAACTCTGCGGAAAGCACGAGATTGCTGAAAGATTCTTCGATGCCGTGTGTCATGAGGAGTCCTTTCTTCGTTCGGCTCATCATAGACCCACGTTTTCTCGCTTGGTTTCGCGCACGTTAAAGCGTTAGGGAATCGGCATCTCAGTGGATGCACGACGACTCAACGCAGTGCGGTCTTCTTGCTCGGCAGCGCAAAGCAGGCCGCAAAGATGAATCGAATTTTGAATCACTCCCGTCGAGAGCCCCTTTCCAAGACCTGTTTCCAGTAAATCGAAAAATTTTCTCAATTTGTAAGAAAAAGTTCTTGACACACCCCTACTCAAAGCGCATAATGGCTTTTGCTGTTTCGATGTGCGCCGTTACCTCAGCTGGATAGAGGGACTGACTACGAATCAGTACGTCGGGGGTTCGAATCCCTCACGGCGCACCACTTTAAGCAGCCGCGGCCGCAACGACTGGTAGACAGCACGTGCGGTTTTTTTATTGCCATTTATCGGAAAGGAACGTACTTGAAGGTTCGAAAATCGAAGCCTCACAGTATGTAATCTTCCGACTCCTCCCTTGCGTTGGCAGTCGGAAGACGACTGCAGCGCGCTTGCCTAAACCATCTGCTCTTTTTCACGCACAAACTCCCTCTTTAGCTATAGCATGGAGTAGTGCCCGCGATGCACCCGCAAGCGCATGACAACGTTAAGGGGAAAACCCATGCTTTACTTGTCTCAGATGCTGGGAAAGCCCGTTGTAGATTCAACGGGTGAGAAAATCGGCACCATTTCCGACCTCGCCATCTCTACAGGCGAAGTCTTTCCGCGCATTACCAGCCTTGCATTCCAGGGCCCTGGTCGCGTGCCCTTCATGATCTCGTGGCGCAAGTACGTCGATGAGTTCGGTGATGACGGCATCACTCTTTCCGTCGAAGCGCACGACATCCGCTTCAGCTACCTTCAGCCTGACGAAGTCCTTCTTACTCGCGACCTGCTGAACAAGCAGATCGTCGACACGCAGGGCATGAAGGTCGTTCGAGTAAATGACCTCAAGCTTTCCAAATCGGGTATTCAGCTGCGCCTCCTTGGTGCAGAAGTCGGCGTGCGCGGCATCCTACGTGGCCTTCACCCGATCCTCGAGAAGGCTGTCGTGGGAATCGCCGGCCTGTTCCGCAAGAACATCGATGAGCAGATCATCGCGTGGAACTACATGGACCTGCTTGATCGCGACCTCTCCAAAGTGCAGCTCTCCGTTTCGCACCGCCGCCTCGACGAACTTCACCCGGCTGACGTTGCAGACATTCTCGAGCAGCTCGATCCGCAGCAGCGCGCTACCGTCTTCAAGCATCTTGACGACGCACAGGCATCCGAAGCCATCTCCGAGATGGACGACGAAGAGCGTGTCGAGTTCATCGACGAGCTCGATGACGTTCGCGCAGCAAACCTCCTCGGCAACATGGACCCTGACGACGCAGCCGACATCGTCCGCGATCTGTCTTACGAAAAGGCCGAAACGCTTCTGCGCCTCATGGGTGTCGAGGACGCAAACGAGATCCGTCGACTGCTCGGCTACAAGGACGGCACCGCTGGCGGCATGATGACCACGCAGTTCGTCTCCGTCGTGCGAGACGCAACCGTCCGTGAAACCATCGAGGTCCTGCGCGCACTCGAGGAAGATCACCCCACCGTTCACTATGTGTATGTCAACGATGAGTACGGCAAGTTCATCGGCGTCCTGTCGCTGCGCACGCTCGTTCTCTCTGACGACAACCGCATTGTCGGCGACCTGATGTTCGACGAAATCATCTCGGTTTCGCCCGACACCGCCGAGGAAGACGTTGCTGAGGGCATCTTCAAGTACAACATTCCCGCTATGCCCGTCGTCGACGAGAACGGAACCCTCATCGGCATCGTCACCATCGACGACGCATACGAAGCAATCGAAGAGGACGCCGCCGAAGAGAAGACGCGCGCAACCGCACTTATGGTTGTTGGCGTGGGCCTCGCGGGCATCCTCGTCCTGGGTCTCTACACCCTTGCGCTTTTCAGCATCCTTTCGACCGCCGGCTATCTGGTTCTCCCCGCATAAGGCAGGTTAACGATGTTCCGTAAGAAGAAAACCATCGAAGATCTCGCCATTACGCCGACCGCAGCCGACTCGGAGGGCATCGCCGAAGACGTCGTCGCAACCGAAACCCGAAAACCGTCCAAGCTGCTCCTCGTTCTGGCCGCTATGGGTCCGGGCATCGTCGCCGCAATGGCTGGAAACGATGCGGGTGGTATTTCGACCTACTCTACCGCCGGTGCTGAGTTTGGATTCGCAACGCTTTGGGCTGTCCCCATCATGTGCATTCTGCTCGTCGTGGTGGAGGTAACCGCAGGCCGCATGGGCGCAGTTACTGGCAAAGGCTTTGCAGCGCTCATTCGCGAGCGATTCGGCATTCGTCTCACGGCGCTCGCAATGCTCGCACTGCTTATCGGCAATGTCGGCACTACGCTCTCTGAATTCGCAGGCATTGGCGCCGGCATGGAGATGTTCGGCGTTTCGAGATACATCTCTGTCCCCGTTGCCGCACTGGCTGTTTGGCTTCTCGTCGTGGGTGGTTCTTACAAGCGCGTGCAGAATGTGTTCCTCGCCATCTCGCTTGTCTTCATCACCTACGTTGTTGCGGCATTTCTCGCTGAACCCGACTGGAATGCGGCAATCCAAAGCACCGTCATTCCTACGTTCGTCAATGACTCCAACTTCATATCGCTCGTGATCGCCATGATCGGTGCCACCATTGCTCCATGGATGATGTTCTATACGCAGAGCAACGTGGTGGAGAAGGGTCTTACGACCGACGATCTGCTCTACCAGCGCGTTGACGCCGTCTCGGGCACGGTTGCAGCCTGCCTTGTAACCTGGTTCATTATCGTCACCACAGGCTCCGTGCTTTTCCCGCAAGGTATCAGCATCGAGTCTGCCGCCGACGCCGCAGCAGCGCTGGCACCTTTTGCTGGCGAGTACGCAGAAGCCCTCTTCGCCATCGGCCTC
>JAFYTB010000102.1 GCA_017559045.1 Eggerthellaceae bacterium
CGATTGGGCGGTGGCGATGGCGGCATCTTGCGAGAAATGCACGATATAGAGAGGCGCCTCTCCCTTGCGGAGCGCGAGTTCGACCGTGCCCTCAAGAGGGGTGAGCGAGTACTCGAAGGAAAGCGGCACCGGACGGGGCGCGTCATCGATGGTTTCGACGGGGGTGCCGGTGAATTTCTCGAGCGCAAGCGCAATAGGGGAAACGTCACCCAAAGTGGCGCTCATCAGCAAAAACTGCGTATTCGGGAGGGTGAGCAGCGGAACCTGCCACGCCCATCCGCGATCGGCGTCGGCATAAAAATGGAACTCATCCATCGCAACACATCCATCGTCGGCGTCTTCGCCTTCGCGCAGGGCGAGGTTGGCGAGAATTTCCGCGGTGCAGCAAATGACGGGTGCTTGGGTGTTGATGGAGCTGTCGCCGGTGATCATGCCCACATTGTCGCGACCCAGAATATCGACCATGTCGAAGAACTTCTCACTTACCAGCGCCTTGATGGGTGCGGTGTAGTAGGCGCGACGTCCCGTTGCCATGGCCATGAAGCACATGCCTTGCGCAACGAGGGATTTGCCCGATCCGGTGGGCGTACCCAGGATGACGTGCATTCCCGCTGCGAGGTTCATCAATGCATCTTCCTGATGAGGCCAAGGCTCGACTCCGCGCGCATCGACCCATTCAATGAAGCGCTCAAAGGCCTCATCGCTGGTGAGCCACGGCTCGAGTTCGGGCGTTTCGTCGTTGTCGGCACTTCCCTCGGGCGGCATCCACCAGCTCGGGGAGAGCAGGCCGAGAGAGCCAGGTGCTTTGGGGTTGTAGTCGGGCGATGCGAGTTTGCTCATCGAAATTCCTTGCGTCGAGACTGATTCGCGGTCTACCAAATGCCGGGCACGAGTCGCCAGCGTATGCGCTGCGTGTACTCGGCATATCCCGCCAGCTCAGCTGTGAGGACTTGCTCCTCGTTGCGGATTCGTTTGGCGATGATGGGCAGATAGGCCAGCATGATGATGAATGCGATGGGGGATCCTAGAACGATGGGTATGGCGAGGAACAGCAGGACCGTCGTGCTGTACATGGGGTGACGTACGATGCCGTAAAGTCCGGTGTCTACTACGCATTGCCCATCTTGCACTTCGATGGTTCGTGAAAGATAAGCGTTCTCGCGCATGACCTCGGCGTAAAGTGCGTAGGCAATGAGGAAGATGATGGCGCCGACGATCGACGCCCAGCTGGGCAGCATGGGAAGTCCGAATCGGGGTCCAAATCCTGAGATGACGAACGCTGCGATAAACATAATTCCGGAAAGTGCCAAGACTTCGCGCTGTTCGCCCTCTTTCTCCTTGGCGTTGAGTCGCTTGCGAAGAAGATCGGGGGCTTTGGCCATCATGACGAGGCCGGCGCAGAACATCGGCACGAAAAGTATTCCCATGAGGAGCCAACCCTGCCACCAGTGCAGGGTTCCGGCAGGAAGGAATAGCAGAACGCCGACGAGCAGGGCGCCGAGCGCAAATTTGGCGATTGCCGATATGAATAGCTTTGCGTCCACGACAGTCCCTTCTGCCCGATGATGAAAGTGCGCATTACGGATTGTAATCAAGGAATGAATCCTTGTGGGGCATTTGCTCGAGGGAGGCGGCGTGGTGCAGCTCTGTCGAAGCTGGGCTTTGCCCGATGGGGCTTTTTCGAAGCCGGGTGCGGCCTGGTTCTGCCTGGGCTAGGTGAGGGACATTGGTCGTTCGCCTTGTGCGGTGTGTTACATTGGTTCGTGCATGAAACGCGTTTGATAAGGGGCGAAGAGTGATTAACTGGGCCGAAATTGATCAGGACTTTCTTACCGTTGCGAAGAGCTACCAGGATAGGTATGACGGCAAGGGTTCGTTTCTCGAGCCTGGTCAGGTGAGAGAGGCCGAGAAGACGCCTTCCGAGGACGACTACGCAAACGCCTATGCGAAGTTTGAGGTCTTCGTCATGCCTGGAGAGCCGGAGAAGCCGAATGGCGGAATGCCTGTTCGCTTCGAGGTCAAGGATGGCGAACAGACGCGTTGGGCTCTTGGTTGGCTGCCGTCCTGCGCCGTTTCCGAATCGGAGGGCTTCACCGAGGGCGGTCTTGCTTTCGTGAGCGCTTACCTGAAAGAGAATGCATCGGCAATGTTTGAGCACTACTTCAAGCGCTGCGCCGCAAGTCAGGAAACGGAAGAGTCCGCAAATTAGACGGCTCCTAAGATTTGATAAAGGTCGCAAACCAGCGGCTATAAAGCGGTTGCAGCAAGCTAAACACTTGCAAATGATGCAGCTGCATTCGGACGGCCCTCGAGGGCCGTTCCCTTTTTAGGTCGAAAGAAGCTCGTCATGTCGACCTGCTCGTGCTCGAGGAGTGCCACTTTTGTATCAACGCCTCCGCCGAATCCCGTGAGATTTCCCTTTGCCCCCATCACGCGGTGGCAGGGAACGATAACGCAAATTGGGTTCCGCCCGACGGCGCCGCCGACGGCTTGAGCCGACATCTTTCCACCGGTTTCGGAAGCAATGCGTTTGGCGATGTCGCCGTAGGTAATGGTTTGGCCATAGGGGATTTCGGTCAGGATACTCCATACGCGCCTCTGGAACTCGCTTCCGCGGGGAGCAAGCGGAAGCTCCTGCGGAGAGGGCGCCTTGCCCGCAAAGTATCGGTCAAGCCAGTCGCGCGTTTTCTCGAAAACGGGCAGATCATCGCGCCGTTCCATCGGAGCGTCCACTCCATAGCCGAAGAAGCGGTCGTTTTCGAACCAGCATCCTACAAGGCTTTCGCCTTCGCTTGCCAAGATAAGCTTGCCGATCAGCTCGCTTTCGTAGGATGTGCAGTACATCAGTGGCTCCATTTCACGCGGATGCTTTGGCTGCATTATCGCACGGTGTCGAGGCTGAGTGCGACGGGCGCAAGGTAACACACTCGCGGTATCATGACAGCAGATCGAAGGGAGCAAAATGGACCTCAGCTGCATCGAAGAGGAAGAGCGTTATGCGCGCGAGTATCGTGAATACGTGACTGAGCTGAATGGCGATGAGCGCGGTCGTCGTGCGGCGTGGCGGCGCATGGGGGAGGGTTCTGCCTTCTACCGAGGAGAGCCCGTTGCGTTTTCGTATTTGCCGCGAATTCTGGGATCTCGCACGCGCGAATGCTTCCAAGAGATAGCGGAAACGACTTACGGCATTTTGACCAAAGTGATCGGGCGCTATGTCGATGACCCTGAATACCGTCGAGAGTTTTGCTTCGATCCGCGCGTCGAGGAACTCGTGCTCATGCCGACTGGTTATGAGGAGCTCCTTCCTGTTGCGCGTATCGATTTCGTGTTTAATGAAGATGAGGGGTTCAAGTTTGTTGAGTTCAACACCGACTCATCGAGCGGCATGAACGAGACGCGTGAGTCGCTTGCGTCTATTGCGGTTACGGATCCCTATCAGCGATTCGCTTCTCGTCATGCTGTGACCACCGATATGCGCCGGCAGTTCGAGGACTGGATACAGAACTTCTTGCGCATGTATAAGTCGACAAGCGAGGCGGTGGACAGTCCGCGCGTTGCCATCGTTGCGTGTTTGGATAGCCCGAACCCGCATATTGGCGAGCTGGAAGCGTATCGTCAGTTGTTCGAAGAAGCGGGTTGTCCGTGCTCGGATTTTGATGTGCGTCAGCTGGAGTTTGACGGCGAAAAGCTTGTTGGGCGCAAGGCGCTGGCGGGGGATGGCGATGTGCCAATCGATTGTATCTGGCGCTTCTGCATCGTAGTCGATTTGCTTGATCACTGGGATGAGGTACAGCCCTTCATCGAGGCGATTCGCCAGCAGAAAGCCGTGATGATCGGCGGTTTCCGTACTCAGATTGTGCATGACAAGCAGCTGTTCGCCGTGCTGCGCAAGCCGGTTACACAAGTGATGCTTACTCCTGAAGAGCGCTGCTTCGTTGACCGTCACATTCCGCAAACCGTGTTCTTGGATGATGCTGATTTGGATATCGACGCCATTAAGAAGCATCGCGAGCGTTGGGTTCTCAAGCCCACCGATTGGTATGCGAGCATCAATGTGACGGTGGGCGCTTCCTGCACGGAAGAGGAGTGGTCTCAGCTGATCGATGACTGCGTGGCGAACGATGGGCCGTCTCCCTATATCGTCCAAGAGTTTTGCGCCCCGACGAAGTCACCCGTCATTGCGCTCTACGGCGCGGAGGGCGATTTCTGTGCTGACCCCCAGGATTTCGGAGAGATTTTCGGCGTGTTCGTCCATGCGGGGGAGTATGCCGGCGTTTATCTAAGGCAGGGTCCCTATGACGTTATTGGCAGCGCCCGCGCTGGCTTGGTGACGCCTGTTCTTTGGGTGCAGGATTAACTTAGCTTGCGGGCGTTTCTCAAGGTGAATTCCCTGTGACAATGCATCGAACGACTTGAGGCTGCAATATAATAAGCAGGTTGAAGTGATAATAGGACGCCTAGAGAGGGAACCTATGAATAAAGAGATACTCGTCAGGCTCGAGAAGCTCAACCAGCTTCGCCTGACCGAAGAGCAGGAGGCTGAGACGCTGGCATTTTTCGCCGAGCGTGAGGCCGATATGGCTATCGTCGACGCTGTCGATACGCAGGAGGTCGAGCGCATGGTGCATGTGATGCCGCTCGAGAACGTGCTGCGTGAGGACCGCGCAATCGAGCCCTTCGAGCGCGAGGCGCTGCAGGCTGGCGCCCCGGCTGCTGAAGACGGCTACTGGCAAGTACCGCGTACGGTTGACTAGGCGAAGGGGGAGAACATGAGCCTTCTTATTAACAAAGCCCAGGAAACCGCAGGTAAGCCGGTTGTTCTGGAGGATCTGGTCCTTACCACCGCAATGCCCACCACGGGTGGCTCCAAGATGCTCGATGGCTACATGAGCCTTTTCGATGCTGAAGTGGTCGCTAAGCTCGAGGCTGCTGGCTATGGAATTGCCGGTAAGGCAAACATTGGCGAGTTCGGTTTCGACCTCATGGGCGAGACCTCTTATTTCGGCGCATGCGAGAACGAGGCTGGCGCACTCGTCTCGGCCGCTTCTCAGCTTCTGAGCGCGAGCGAGGCTCAGGCCGTGGTCGGTCTTGACGTGAACGGCGTTCAGCGCCGCGCTGCTGCACAGGCTGGTCAGGTGTGCGTGAAGCCCACCTATGGCACCGTTTCCCGCTTCGGCACCATCGCCGTCGTGTGCTCCGGTGAGGCCGTGTGCGTTTCCGCTAACACGGCTGCTGAGGCCCAGGATGTGCTTTCTGCCATCGCTGGCCATGACGACAAGGACGGCACGAGCCTTCCGCAGGCCGTCTGCGAGAAGGTCAAGACTCCTGCAGAGCTTGCCCACAAGAAGATCGCTCTCGCAAAGAGCCTGACGGCTGCTGCCGATGAGGCAGTTAAGTCCTGCATCGATGCCTTTGTGGCATTCGCTCAGGACGCTGGTTTCACTGTCGAGGAGATCGACGATGCTCTGCTGGTGGCTGCACGCCCCGCATGGAACGTGCTGATGTCTTCCGAGCTGTGCAACAACGTCTCTCGTTTCGACGGCGTGAAGTACGGCTATCGCAGCGCTAATGCCGAGACCATTGACGACCTTTACACCAACAGCCGCACCGAGGCATTCGGTGAGCTTCTCAAGAACACCATCCTGTTCGGCTCCGAGATGCTCTCCGAGGAGAACTACATGCCGCGCTACGACAAGAGCCTCCGTATGCGTCGCGTCGTGGTCGAGGAGTTCGCCCGTCTGTTCGGCGAGTACGATGCAGTCCTGATGCCTGCTTGCAGCAAGATGGCTTATACCCCGGCTGAAGTTGCCGCCGATAAGTTCCTCTGCTTCAAGGAGAACATGTTCACCGCTCCTGCCTCTATCGCCGGCCTGCCCGCTGTGGTTGCCGGTGGCGTGCAGCTGGTCGGCCCGGCCTTCTCCGACGCCGCGCTGCTCGCTCTGGCGGGTCAATTCGACGCAGCTTCCAAAACGCCCGTTGCGTGCGAGGCTTCCGAGGAGGTGCGCTAATGCGCTACGAAACTGTCATCGGCCTGGAAGTTCATGTTGAGCTTGCCACCGATTCCAAGATCTTCTGCTCCTGCGCAAACCGTTCGGGTGACGAGCAGAACAGCCATGTGTGCCCTGCATGCTGCGGCATGCCCGGCATGCTTCCTGTGACCAATAAGCGTGCAGTTGACCTGGGCATGACTGCTGGCATGATGCTGAACTGCCACATCAACCGCACCACCACCTTCGACAAGAAGAGCTACTACTATCCCGACCTGCCGGGTTCCTATCAGACCACTCAGTGGTTCTCCCCGGTTGCCGTCAACGGCACCGTGCGCATCGAGACCGAGAATGGTCCGAAGGACATCCGCGTCAAGCAGATCCACATGGAGGAGGACGCTGGCAAGCTGGTCCACGACACGCTTTCCAACACCACGCTGGTCGACTTCAACCGCACCAGCGTTCCGCTGATCGAGATCGTCAGCCAGCCGGATCTTTCCAGCGCTGACGAAGTGGTCGCTTACCTCGAGCGTCTGCGTTCTCTGCTGCGCTTTGCGAAGGTTTCCGAGTGCCGCATGGAGCTTGGCACCATGCGTTGCGACGTCAACCTTTCCATCCGCCCCGAGGGCTCTGACAAGCTTGGCGTGCGTACCGAGATGAAGAACATGAACTCCATCTCCGCTATTCGCCGCGCTATCGCTTATGAAGTAGATCGTCATATCGACGCTATCGAGAACGGCACCGAGGAGCTTGTTCAGGAGACGCGTCGTTGGGATGACGAGAAGGGCATGTCCTTCGCCATGCGCAACAAGGAGACCGCTGGCGATTACCGCTACTTCCCCGACCCCAATGTCATGCCCATCGTTATCGACGATGAGTGGTACGGCCGCATCCAGGGTACGCTTCCGCCGTTCCCCGAGGTCAAGAAGCAGCAGCTGATTGATCAGGGCCTGACTGAGTACGACGCCGACCTGCTGACGCAGAGCCGCGTGCTGTGCGACTGCTACGACGCAGCATTCGCTGCAAGCGGTCTTGCCAAGGAGTGCGCAAACTGGATTGCCACCAACTGCCTCTCCATCCTGAAGAAGAACGGCCAGACCATGGACGATCTCGAGATCGATGGCGATCGCCTCGGTCAGCTGGTGAAGCTGGTTGGCGACGGCGTGGTGAGCAACGCCAATGCCAAGAAGATCCTCGAGGTTATGTTCGAGGAGGATGTCGATCCGAAGGCATATGCCGAGGCCAACGACATGATCGTCAGCAATGACACCGATGCCGTCATGGACGTTATTCGCGGCATCGTGGCTGCTAACGAGAAGGACGCCAACGACTTCCGCGGTGGCAACGAGAAGGCCATCAACCCGCTGTTCGGCAAGTGCATGAAGGAGCTGAAGGGCAACTGCGCTCCGCAGCAGCTGCGCGAGATGCTCATCGCTTGCATTATGGAAGGCTAATCGGGTCTGTCGTCTCAATGGCGGCAGAGCCTGCTCGCTGCGTTCTTTAGCGCGGCGTATCGAAGGGCCGAAGGAGTTCCTCCGAAAGGAGGCAAATCCTTCGGCCCTTTCGTATACTTGGATTCATGATTGTTCATCCAGATCGATACGGGAGATCATCGTGTTTAAGGTTACTGATGAGGAATTCGAAGGTATGGTCGAGCGGGGCATCGATTCGCTTCCCGATCATTTCCTCGATGAGTTGGAAAACGTTGTCTTCCTGGTGGAATATGAGCCTCGCGAGGACCAGCTCTACGAAGACGAAATAGGCGACGAAGAAGTCCTCAACAACATGATGGGGCTCTACGAGGGCGTCTCCATGTACGATCGAGCTGAAGGCTATGGCATTTTCGGAACGCTTCCGGACACCATCACCATCTTCAAGCGTGCGCATGAGTATCGCTGCGAGTCCTTCGAGCAGATGGAAGAGGAAGTGCGCAAGACCATCGTGCATGAGGTTGGCCACTATTTCGGCATGGACGAGGACCAGATTTCCGATATGGGATATGAATAGGGCGAATGCTTTATACTGTGTCGCATTGGATTTTCACCGCATGAAGTTTTGCGGTTTCGACAGTAAGGGGACGTCGATATGGCTAAGGGTTGGAAAAACAAGAGCGTTAAGGGCGCTGAGCTTCAGATCGCCGAGCATGAGGTGAGGAAGCGCGGCGGCTTCATCAAACTCGCAGGTGGTTTTGCTGCGTTTATCGTTGTTGCAGTCGTTCATACGACCGTCATCATCAACACTGGCGGCGACGGTGACAACTTGTTCTTCCGCGCCATCGTTTATCTGTCTGCTCTGGTTTGCGCTGGCTTTGCCGGCTACGGCGCACGCGACATCTATCGCGCCAACAATGCCATCAGGGATCTTCGCGCAACCATCGAGAAGAAGTCTAAGAAGTCTAAGAACAAGTAACACGCCTAAGGCTTTGTATGCATGTTTGAGATGGCCTGCTCGTATGAGCGGGCCATCTTCGTTCATTCGCACCCCTATATGGGACGAAATAGCTTACTTACATGCGGTTTTATGCCAGGAGCGTTACAATGTGCGCTTATCAGAGACGGCCTTGAAGCGGCATGCGGCCGCAGGCTCTCTGCAGAACCGAAGGTGTAACGTGAACACGAGCAGCGTATATAGGGCACAAGCCTCCGTGATCGCAACGCGTCTGCGACGACGTGCATTGCGCGATGGCTTGGAGCGACGCTAGGCTCTTTTCGTCGGTTCGTCATGCGGGCTTTTTCTTCCGCAGATCTTCTCAGTTGTCGCGCATACCCACGTTTGTTGCTCCATCCTAGCCAGAGGAGCTTTTTCGCGTTTGTCTGCTTCTTCAATGGATTGAGGTTTCGATATGACTATTAAAGCGGGTGTCATTGGTGCAGCGGGTTTTGCCGGTATTGAGCTGTGCCGCTTGCTGTTGGCTCATCCCGAGTTTGAACTGGCCGTGGCTACCTCTGATGCGCTTGAGGGAACGCTTCTCGCTGAATCGTACCCCGCCTTCCGCGGTGTAACCGATCTTGCGTTCTCCTCTCATGCCAATGCTGATTTCACCCAGTGCAACGTGGTGTTCCTTGCTGTGCCGCATACGGCGGCCATGAGTGCAGCACCTGATCTTCTGGCTCAGGGTGTGACGGTTATCGATCTTTCCGCCGACTTCCGCCTGAAGGATCCCGCAATCTATCAGCAGTGGTATGCAACGCCCCATACGGCACCTGAACTGCTGGAGGATGCTGCATTTGGTCTGCCTGAGCTGTTTGGCGAGGGTCTTGCTGCTGCGGCTGCTGCTTATGCACAGGGCGAGGCCGTTCTCGTTGGCTGCGCGGGTTGCTATCCCACGGCCACGTCGCTCGCTGCTGCTCCCGCCATCCGTGCTGGTTTGGTCGATCCGAATGGCATCGTGATTGTCGACGCCATTTCCGGCATCACGGGTGCAGGCAAGAAGGCCACCGAGCGCACCCATTTCTGCTTTGCGAACGAGAACCTTGAGGCTTACGGTGTTGGAACGCATCGTCATACTCCCGAAATCGAGCAGATCCTCGGCATCCCGGGCAAGCTGGTGTTCACGCCGCATCTGGCGCCGCTCAATCGTGGCCTGCTGTCGACGGTGACCATGCCTGTTGCTCCTGACGCGCCGATGCCCACAGCAGCCGATCTTGCCAAGCTGTATCAGGAGTTCTATGCCGACTCCGCGTTGGTCGAGGCGCTTCCTATGGGTTCTCAGCCGAAGACCGCTTCTGTTGCGGGTACGTGCCGTGCCCAGGTGGGCGTTGCCATCCACGAGGGTGCGCGCATGATCATCGCAACGGGCGCTATCGATAATCTGGGAAAGGGTGCAGCTGGTCAGGCGGTTCAGTGCGCTAATATCGTGTGCGGCCTGCCTGAAGACTGCGGTCTGTCCCTTGTATCCGTTCCGGTGTAGGAGGAAGTTTCATGAGCATCGTCAACGATACCTTCGCTTCTCGTTTTGGCTGCGCTTACATCGAAGATGGCGGCGTGACTTCTGCTAAGGGTTTTTCTGCAGCTGGCGTTCACGCTGGCTTCAGAAAGGATCCGGGCAGACTCGACATGGCGCTCGTCGTGGCTGACGAGCCTTGCGCTTGTGCCGCAGTGTTTACTCAGAACATTTTCTGCGCTGCGCCTGTTCAGGTTTCCAAGGAGCATTTGAGCGAGGGAGGCGCAGGCGGTCCCGCATACGGAACTGCTCGCGCTGTCGTCATCAACTCCGGTTGCGCGAATGCAGCGACGGGTGAGCCTGGCCGCGAAAACGCTCGCAAGATGGCTTCTATTACCGCTGATGCCGTTGGATGTACGCAGCAGGAAGTGGTCGTCGCTTCGACTGGCGTTATCGGCGTCCATCTGCCCATTGAGCCGCTGGTCGCGGGTGCTCCGGCTGCGATGGCCGCTGCAAGCCCGCAGGGTGGCGCAAACGCTGCTCGTGCCATCATGACCACCGACACGGTTCCCAAGGAGTGCGCTGTCACCTTCAGTGGCGACGAGATCGGTCATCCCGGCGTTGTCTTCACGGTTGGCGGTATGGCCAAGGGTTCGGGCATGATCATGCCGAACATGGCCACCATGATCTCGGTTATCACTACGGATGCTCCTGTTCTGCCGAATGATCTGCACAAGGTGCTTTCCACGGCGGTCAACATGAGCTTCAACAAGGTGACGGTTGACTCTGATACGTCCACCAACGACAGCTGCTTCATTTTCGCCAACGGAAAGGCTGCTCCGACTGCCGAGCCGTTTGAGCCTGGAACCCCTGCTTTTGCTGCTCTTCAGGCTGCCGTCAATCAGGTTTGCGTTTCGCTGGCTCGTCTGATGGCTACCGATGGCGAGGGTGCTACGAAGCTGGTAACTGTCAGCGTGAAGGGCGCTGCCAACGATGCGGAAGCCGACCTTGCGGCTCGCGCTGTTGCCAACTCTCCGCTGGTGAAGACGGCTATCTTCGGCCACGATGCCAACTGGGGTCGTATCGCTGGTGCGCTGGGCCGCTCGGGTGCACACTTTGAGCAGGAGAATGTGTCCATCGACATCATGGGCATGCCGGTGTGCCGCGACGGTCTGACCGTCGGTTTCGATGAGGACGAAGCTCTGCGTCGATTCGAAGATCCTGAGATTGCCCTCGACATCGACCTTGGTGCAGGCGATGCCGAAACCATCATTTGGACGTGCGACTTCTCGCATGATTATGTTTCTATCAATGGAGATTACCGCTCATGAGATACGACACTCAAACGCGCCCGCATGGCGTCTCTAACATAACTGGTGAGGTTTTGACCGAGGCAATGCCTTGGATCAAGAACGTCACGGGCAAGACCATCGTTATCAAGTATGGCGGCTCTGCCATGGAGGACGAGCATCTGCGTGCCGAGGTTATGGCCGACATCGTTCTGCTTAAGATCATCGGCGTTAATCCGGTGGTTGTGCATGGTGGTGGCAAGGCTATCAACAAGGTCATGGAGAAGTTCCAGCTGCCTGTCGAGTTCGTCGACGGTCAGCGTGTGACCACCGACGAAGCCATGGATATCGTGCGCATGGTTCTGACTGGTCAGGTCAACCAGGAGCTCGTTGCCGCAATGAACGAGCACGGCGCCATGGCTGTAGGCATCTCCGGTGCTGACGCGGGCATCATCATGGCCGAACAGGCCGACCCGCGCCTCGGTCGCGTTGGCGCTATTACCCGCATCAACACTTCGCTGATCGAGGATTTGGTCGCCGCTGACTACATTCCCGTGGTGGCGACGGTTGGCATGGGCGAAGACGGCGGCTGCTACAACATCAACGCCGACGTTGCTGCAGGTCATATCGCTGCAGCTATTGGTGCGCACAAGGTCGTCTTCCTCACTGACGTCGACGGACTGTTCGAGGATTACCCCAACCCCGACTCCCTCATCTCCCGCATGACGGTCGAAGAGGCTAGGCGCATGGTTGAGGAGAAGGCCATTTCGACGGGCATGATCCCCAAGCTGAGCAGCTGCGTTCATGCACTCGAGGCGGGTGTCGGTAGGGCCCACATCATCAACGGCACCATCGACAACGCGCTCATCCTCGAGCTGCTTACCGAC
>JAFYTB010000103.1 GCA_017559045.1 Eggerthellaceae bacterium
CAATCAAAAGACTCCGGTTAAGGTAGCAAGCAATGTCAAGTTTGCTGATGCGGGTCGAGTTAACACCGTCTACATCAGCTCTGCCAATGACCTCTACATTGCCGGTGATGGCAGCTACGGTCAGATCGGCAATGGCTCTGCCGTCGATCGCACGTCGTATCTGAAGGTTCTCTCTGGCGTCAAGACCGCGGATTGCGGCTACTCTTGCGTCGCCGCCGTCAAGACCGATGGCAAGCTGTTCGCATGGGGCGCTAATTCTGACGGCAGACTCGGAACTGGCTCCACGTCGAACGTAACGGTTCCCACGGCAGTTGCCGCTGGTATTGAGTCGGTTGAGTTTGGTAGCAATCACCTGCTCGTAGCTGAGCAGTGGCCCTACTACTTCGAGGGTACTGAGAAGGCAACCAATGTCGGTTCTTACACGGCTACCGCAAAGCTTCGATCTCATGCGAAGTGGTCGGACGGCACCAGCGGAAACGTGACGCTCAAGTGGAAGATCACTGGCGAATACAACATGAGCGGCGTCAGCTTCCAGAGCAAGGTGGTTACCTACACGGGCAAGAAGCAGGATCTGACCATTTCCGGCACGCTTCCTTCTGGCGTGAGCGTTTCTTATGTGGGCAATGGCAAGACCGATGTGGGCACATATACGGTCACTGCGAAGTTCGCGGGCGACACCTCCCTTTATGCGCCCATCCCTGACAAGACTGCGACGCTTACCATTCAGCAAGCTCAGCTGAGTAACTGTACGTGCAGCATTCCTGATCAGATTTATACGGGCCGCGCTGTAGAGCCAGAGATCGATCTGTATTTGGGCGATTTCCTGCTCACCAAGGGTGTGCACTATAAGGTCACCCAGTACCACAACAATGTTGCGATTGGCCAGGCTCAGATGCGTGTCGAGGGCATGGGCAACCTTACGGGAAGTAAGACCCTCTATTTCAACATCGTTGAGCGTCCTATTTGGATGAGCTTCCCCGATGTCGTTAAGGAGGTCAATAAGGCTGGCGGCCCCCATAAGGTTTGGTATGTTGCCGACGGTTGGCTTGATTACGTGGTGAAGGCTGGCCTCATGAGTGGCTATGCTTCCAATGGCTACTTCGGTCCTTACGACAACATCACCCGTGGTCAGGTGGCTGTTATTCTCTATCGTGCTGAGTGTGTGGAAGACCCGAGCCTCATTGAGAAGTATGGCTCTACCACTGATCCCGCGAAGTACGCATGGTTGTGTGCGTTTGTGGACATGGATGCAAGCGTGTACTACACCGCCGCCATCAACTGGGCGAAGGCTGCAGGAATCATGACCGGCGACGCAGCCACCAACTACACCACCGTGCGTCCGAACGACTCCGTTACGCGCGAGGAGCTGTGCCTCATGCTCGCTCGCTACGCCAATGGTGGCGTGGTTCCGAACGTTGAGCTTGATCCCTCCAAGGCTCAGAACATTCTGGGCATGAACAAGATTTCCTCGTGGGCACGCAACGGCGTGTACTGGGCTGTCAACAACGGCGTCATCGGCGGCGTCAACAACGGTAACGGTACGTTCTCTATGGACCCGCAGGGCAAGACTTGGCGCAGCGCTGCTGCCAAGATGTTCACGGTTGTCACGCGCGATATCTTGTAATTTATTTGTGCGCTGTCTGGGCGGGGTCGCAACTTGCTGGTCGAGCTCGCATGCAAGTTGGCCTAGTACGTGAGCTTAAGCGAGAGTTCGCTAGCTAGATAGAATGTGAAAGGGACCCGTCGGTTGATCCGGCGGGTCTCGTGTTTTTGTCTGCAAGTGCGCTTCATGACAAAAGAAGCGTTACAGGTTCGAGGCAACTTGTGCTGTTGAAGTGCAGAATGGTAAATATTGGCGCAATGATGATAGTATACTGAAGGTTAGGCACGTATTAGTCCATTAAGGATACGCATATATGACGAAACAGTCTGAACAGCTTACGATTTCCCAGTCTAAGCCCTGGATGAAGCACTACTCGGAGGAGGCTCGCAATATGCAGCCGCCGAGGTGCTCTGCATACAGCTTCCTCCATAGCGAGAACGTCGCTAAGCTCAACAAGACCGCTCTCAATTACTACGGCACCAAGATCACCTACCAGCAGCTCTTCGACCGCATCGAGGAGGCAGCTAGTGCTTTCGCCGCCGCGGGCGTGAAGGCGGGCGACCGCGTGTCCTTCCTTTCCGTTTCTGTGCCTGAGTGCATCGCCAGCGTTTACGCGCTCAATAAGCTTGGCGCTACCGCTAATACCATCGACCCACGTATGGATGTCGAGAGCATCAAGAAGATGATCATCGGCTCTGGCTCGAAGATTCTTGTGGTCATCGATGTAGCGTGGCCGAAGGTCCCCAAGATGATGGAGGCCATCAACCAGGATCTCATCATCGTGCAGTCGCCGACCGATTCGCTTTCCTTCGTCAAGAAGACGGCTATGCGCATTTCCAGCGAGATCAATCGCATCAAGAACGGTTACCCGAAGCCGCCTTTTGGTTCTTCTGACGGCAAGGTCATTCCGTGGTCTGAGTTCGTCGAGCGCGGTCGCGGCGTTGAGACGCAGGAAGCTCCCTATGTGGGCGATGCTGTTTTCTCCATTTCCTATACGGGCGGCACCACCAACTTCCCCAAGGGCGTCATGCTCACCAATGACAGCGTGAATGCTGTTGCTGTGAACTTCAAGTACGCCGGTCTTGCGCGCACCGTGGACGACCGCTTCCTGGGCATCATTCCCATCTTCACTTCTTACGGCATCGTGTGCGGCACCCATATGCCGCTTGCTTTGGGCTGCGAGCTTATCCCCATTCCTCGCTTTGAGCCGCAGAAGTTCGCCAAGCTGGTGAAGGACTTCAAGCCCAACCACGTCATCAGCACGCCGGCCTTCTATGAGATCTTGATTGGCAGCCCGGAGCTTGACGGCATGGATCTTTCCTTCATGGTCACCATGGGTTCTGGTGGCGACACCATGAACGAGGGTGTTGAGGGCAAGCTCAAGGCCTTCCTGAAGGATCACAACATTCGTTACCCGCTCGCTCAGGGCTACGGCATGTCCGAGGTGTCGGCTGCCGCTTCCTTCTGCGTGAACGAGACCTACAAGCCGTTCAGCGTTGGTATTCCGTCCATCCTCACCACCGTGGGCATCTTTGATCCCGAGACGGGCGAGGAGCTTGGTTTTGACGAGATCGGCGAGGTTTGCCTGACTGGTCCCACCGTCATGAAGGGCTACTTCAACCGCCCCGAGCAGACCGCCGAGATTCTGCGCAAGCACGACGACGGCCAGGTCTGGGTGCATTCGGGCGACCTCGGTTCTATCGACGAGGATGGCTTCCTCTACATCAAGGGTCGCATCAAGCGCATGATCACGCGTTTCGATGGCCATAAGATCTTCCCGATCAACATTGAGGCTATCGTGTGCGAGCGTGAGGACGTGCACAACTGCTCCGTTATTGGTGTCAACGACATGGGCCACGGCCAGGGTCAGTACCCGCTCATCGTGGTGGAGTTCGTCGAGGGCGTTGAGGACAGGGAAGCTCGTTGCCGCGAGATCTATGCTGAGTGCCTCGAGCGCCTCGAGGAGCGCGGCCGCCCCGTGGCAGTTTTTTATGCCGACGAGATCCCGATCACCGGCGCTGGCAAGAACGACTTCGTCACGCTCGAGAAGGAGCATGTCGACTTCAACTACGTGAAGTGGCAGAAGAAGCTTGTTCGATAGGGCGGGTAGTCGTTGTTGGGGCAATTCCAGCAGCGAGCAAGACAAGCGTAGGTAGCGAAAGCGCTCTCGATTCTCCGAGCCTCCTTGCTGGGGTGGGGAATTGGGGCGCTTCTTTTGTATTGATGACTTTGAGGGCGTCCGGATTGTTGGCGACTAGCTGCGGTTACTTGCGGGTTCCTGCGACTACTGCGGTTATCCACGGTGACTTGCGGCCACCGCGGTTGCTCGAATACGGCTTTCGGCACTGCTTGCTGCATGAGAATGCGACTTTGGTGCCTTTTTCGCCGATTTGACTTCTTTTTGCCTGAGATGTCGAGTTTGGCGCCTTGTTTTCGGAGATATGTGGCCCTTTGGATTTTAGCGGGGATACCACAAAGCTGTTTGCCCATATCAGGATTATTCTCCTGATGGATAGCTTAGTTTTGCTTGAGTGCTGCAACTTATGGGGATTGAAAAGTTGCCTTCAGAACGCTGTTTTGGGCACCAAACGGGGTTGCGGCAGAAAAGCTGAACCTTCTGCAGTCGATCAGGCAGGAAGGCCGAGCTTCCTCCTGCGACCTGCGAGCGTATCGTACGACACGGTCCCGTCTTCCTCGATGAACCGCTTGAGGCGCCCCTCTCGGTAC
>JAFYTB010000104.1 GCA_017559045.1 Eggerthellaceae bacterium
AGCGAATGCGAAACGCCCGTGATGACATAGAAGCCCACCACGCACGCGAGCATGAACACGACGAAGTGGCTGGCCATCGAAGGCGGTGCAGCCACAATGAGCAGCACGGCAAGCGCCGCAGCGAGAACCTTCCACCAATGCTTGGCGAAAGCGGACGTCTCCTTGGCAGCATCAGCATCGGCTCCGGCACCAGCTGCAGCACCAGACGCAGAATCAGCCTTGGCCTCCTGCTTGGGAGCAGCCGAAACCTTCACAGCCGGCGGCGGCCACATGATGGCGCCCTCCAGCGTGACGGTCATACCGCGAATGACCTCGTCGTCCATATCCCAGACGGGCACGCCGTCCTTGGCCTTGGTCACGAGCTTCATGAGGTTCACAACGTTCTGGCCGAACAGCTGCGAGGACTGGCCGGGCAGACGAGACGGCAGGTCGTTGTAGCCGATGATGGTGACGCCGTTGTCGGTCACCACAACCTCGCCGGGCTTGGAAAGCGGGCAGTTGCCGCCGAGCTCGGATGCACCCATGTCGACGACGACCGAACCGGGCTTCATACCGGCAATCGCCTCTTCCGTCAGAAGAAGCGGGGCGGGGCGGCCGGGAACCTGAGCCGTCGTGATGACGACGTCGGACTTGGCAGCCTGAGCCGTATAGGTTGCCAGAACAAGCGCCTGCTCCTCCTCGGTGAGGGGACGCGCGTAGCCGTCGGCGCTTTCCTGCTTAACGGGGATCTCGACGAAGGTGCCGCCGAGAGACTCGACCTGGTCGGCAACCTCGGCGCGAACGTCGGTCGCGAAGACCTGCGCACCCATGGAACCAGCCTGGCCGATAGCTGCGAGGCCGGCAACGCCGACGCCGATGATGTAGACATTCGCAGGCTTGACCTTACCTGCAGCGGTCACCTGGCCGGCGAAAGTGCGGCCATAAGCAGCTGTGGCCTCGATGACGGCGCGGTAACCCGCAACGTTCATCATGGAGCTGCGCACGTCGAGCGCCTGAGCGCGCGAAAGACGCGGAACCATATCGAGCGCAAGCGCGGTGACGCCCATCTTCTCGAAGCGCTCGATCAGCTGGGGGTTGCCGTACGGATTCATGCGAGCAAGGAAAGTCGCGCCGTTCTTGATAAGCGCAAGCTCCTCTTCGCCCGGCGTATCGAGGCAGGTCACGATATCGGCGCCCCAAGCCTCTTCCTTGGAGACAATCGCCGCACCAGCCTCAGCGTACTGACTATCGGGATAGCTTGCAGCCACGCCCGCACCCGACTCGACGCACACGTCGTAGCCGAGCTTGATCAGCTTGCCGACAGTATCCGGAGAAGCAGCCACCAGCGTTTGGCCAGCCAGCGCCTCTCTGGGGATGCCTATAAGCATGAAACTCCCTCCTGAATAGCAAAACGTCCGCCGAAGCGGAACCTTTCAGACATTGAAGATTCCGCGGCGGCGGAAGCTTCGAACGACAGGACACCGCCGAAGCGGGACCCTTTAAACGCCAAAGAATCCGCTGAAGCGGAAGCCCTCGAACAACGAGGCGCCGCCAAAGCGGAAACTTTCAGATAACACACAGACGGAATTCATTCTAATCCGAGTAGAGCGCAAGAAGAAGCCAAAGCGTCGAACCGACACAATAAAGCGCTAGGCGTTAGGCTGGGAGAAAAATCGCGCGAAGCAGGCGATGCCTGCGCGAAGCTAGGCCAAGAGGCCCAACGCGAAGCCAAGCCGATGCCAAACGCCCAGCAAACCAAAACTAGGCGTAAGTCTCGTTGAACTTCAACCAAAGGCCCGAGTACAAAACACTCCGCAGAATATGCAAGTCCTGCTCAAGCGGCAGCTTCTCGAACACCGCTGCCACATCAGCCGCAATTGCGGAAAGAAGCGTACGCATGCTCTCAGGTGTTGCATCAAGACCACGGAAGGGGTTGTAGCTTCCGCTCTCGACATCGTCTGCATAGTCAACGGCCGCATCCATGAAGTACACGAAACGACCGAGATGCATACCAAGCGCCCGCATTTGATCAGTCCAAATGCCCTGGTTCCACGAGAAAAGCTCGCCCAGCAAAGCACCGAACTCAAGCGCAGCGTCATCAGGACCCGCATCAACCGAACGCTCAATGTGCCCGATGAGCTCAAGCGAGCGCTCGATGGCAGCACACTGCTCGGGGATCCTCTCCCGCGCACGCTCGTAGGGCCCCTTCAAGGCAAGCAGCTCCGCTCGAGCAGCGACATTTCGATCATCGGTCCAGTCATCGAGCAGCTTGTGATAGGCAAACGCAACCGAGAGATCAGCGGCATAGTCAGCGAAACGCGACTTCGCGTACGGAACACGCTTCCCAACCTGCGCGAGGCAATGCCCCTCCCCTGCCTCCTCCGGAGGCTCGAAGAGCGAGTTGCACAGCATTACATAAAAGGTAAGGTCGTAAGTGAGGCAGAAACGCGACAACTGCCCATAGCGCTCCTTCAGGGCAAAGCACAGCCCGCAGTAAAGCTCGCGATAACGAGCCTCCTCTTCCTCGGAAAGCACCGAAGAAGCCGCCTGCACAAAGCCAAACACGATCGATCGTCCTCGCTACTTATTTCGGCGTCTTCCACAGAAGAACGAAGCCGACGATAAACAGCGACGCGATAGAAAGCACGCCGATCGAGGCGTCACCGGTCATCTGCGTGAAGAAACTCATGAGGAACGTGCCCATGATGGACGCATACTTTCCGAAGATATCGAAGAAGCCGAAGTACTCGTTGGCATGCTCTTTGGGAATAAGGCGGCCAAACTCAGAACGCGAAAGCGCCTGCACGCCACCCTGGAACAGGCCAACGCACACGGCCAGAAACCAGAACTCGCCAGCAGTATCGAGACAGAAAGCCGCAAACAGCGCCACCAGGAAGTACGCGGAAACAGCAACCAGGAGCAGCTTACGTGCGCCAAAACGACCCGCCAGACGACCATAAGCGATGGCCGAGGGAAACGCGACAAACTGCGTGAGCAGCAGTGCCAGCACCAGCTGCGTGGAATCGATGCCCAGGTCAGTACCGAAGCTCGTAGCCATCTTGATGATGGTATGCACGCCGTCGATGTAGAAGAAGAACGCCAGCATGAACATAAGCAGGCGCTTGTCAGCAACGATAGCCTTGAGCGTCTTGGCCAGGCCGGAGAAGGTGCTGCGAATCAGGTTCGGCTCGCGCTCCTTGTAGTGCGTCTGCTTCACGTTGAGGGCAAGCGGCAAACTGAAAGCCAGCCACCAAACTGCCGTAATCAGGAACGCCAGCTTCATGCCCAACGACTGGCTAATACCGATGGCACCACCGCCAAGCACTACGCCCAAACACGCAATAAAGGGAATGCACGAACCGATGTAACCCCATGCAAAACCGTGGGAGGACACCGTGTCGAATCGGTCATCCGTCGTCACGTCGGTAAGGAATCCGTCGCAGAACACCATCGATGCGTTAAGCGCCACCGAAGCAATCACGTAAATGATCAGGAAGATCAGCGCATGAGACGGAACGCCCAGCGCCGCGCAAGCAACTACGCCCGTACCCGCAAAGCCGATGAAGAACTTCTTCTTATTCCCCTTCAGGTCGGCCATGCTACCCAGAATGGGCATGAGCAATGCGACAACCAGAGAAGCGACCGTCTCGGCATAACCCCAGGCCACCACGACGGAGGAGCCCGGCTCGGTCAGGGACGAGAAGTAGATGGGGATCAGGGTAGAGCACAGCATGACGAAAGCGGAATTGCCCACGTCGTAGAGAATCCAGCTTTTCTCCTGCTTTGTAAACTTCATGCGACCCATGAGCATCCTTATCATTCGCGAGTACAATGGGGACGAGCAAACTGGATGATTATACGGCATCGCGCGCCTGAGCAACGCCGAATGCCTTCGCGAGGCATCGCGCGCTTGCCAGCGCCGCGCACCTACGTACCCCCGCGTACTCATCCAACACCACGTGCCTACGCGGCACTGCACACTCAAAGCATGCAGAACGGAGTCTTTATGCCCTCCATTATCACTCACGATATTTTCGGAACCGACGTTTACGAAGCGCTCTACGCCACCATCGGCGGATCGCGCGACGAATCGCAGGCGTTCCTGCTGGGCAACCAGGGTCCCGACCCGCTTTTCTACGCCCACATCGACCCCCTGCTGAAGCGCGCCCACGGCCTTGGTAGCCGCATGCATCGCGAGCAGCCGGCCGAACTGCTCGCAGCAATGCGCCGCGCTGTTTCGCACCTCGATGAGTCCGACCGCAACATCGGCCGCGCCTATGCGCTCGGATTCCTTTGCCACTACCTGCTCGACCGCACCGTGCACCCCTTCGTGTACTACCACGAGCACGCCATCTGCGACGCAGGTGTCGAAGGCCTCGATCGCGACGACCGCCGCGAGGTCCACGCCATCATCGAGAGCGAAATCGACGAGATGCTGCTTTTCTCGAAGCGCCAGATCACCGTGCGTGACTACAACCCCGGCAAGCAGATCCTGCGCGCAAGCGACCACGTACTCGACGTGATTTCCGCCATGTATGTGGATGTCGCCGAAGCTGTTTACGGCTGGGATATTCCGCAGAATTCCTTCCGCGCTTCGGCTAAGCACATGAGATCGGTGCAGAGCCGCGTGTTCTACTCGCCGCGCGGTCTGAAGCGCGAGGTTCTCGCCAAGCTCGAGCGCCTCACCCGCCGCCACTCGTTCCTCGCGTCTATGAGCCATCGCGATCTCGAGATCGACGAATGCCCGTACGACAACATCGAGCACGCGGAATGGACGAACCCCCTCACCGAGGAGACCTCCACCGCAAGCTTCCAGGATCTCTACGACGAGGCGAAGGGCCTTGCCTTCGAGGCCATCCTTGCGTTCGAATCGCCTTCCTTTGGCTTGGAGGCAGCACGCAAGCTTACCGGCAACCGCAATTTCGCTGGCGAACTGGCCACGGCCCGCATCATCAAGATCGAGGACTAGCGCGTCAAACAACTACCGCGGCGCGGCGCGCTTAACTCCCGCGCTTGACATGCCGAACGACCCCGTGCTTGCCATACCGCCCGACTCCCCACTTGCTACGCGGACGACCCCACGCCATCCACGTCGAACGACTCCGCGTTAGCCAAAATAGGGGGCAGTGTCAGGGAAAGACGCCGTCTTCGAAAAGCAATAGCCAAAAACTCCAGTGC
>JAFYTB010000105.1 GCA_017559045.1 Eggerthellaceae bacterium
GCAGGCGGGGCAAAATCATCGCATTCGATCTTGTTGGCATACAGATGGCCCTCGAGATGGTTCACACCCACAAAAGGTATATCGAGCGCCCAAGCAGCGCCCTTAGCGAACGCCACGCCAACAACAAGCGCGCCCACCAAGCCAGGAGCGTACGTAACGGCAACGGCGTCGAGGTCGCGCCATGCAACAGAGCCTACACCCAGCTTCGCACCAGCCACCTCAAGGCACTCATCGCATACGCCGCAAATAGCCTCGATATGCTTGCGGCTTGCGATCTCAGGAACCACGCCGCCAAAGCGCGCATGGTAATCAACCTGCGAGGCAATAACATCAGACAGCAGACGACCTTCGCCGTCGATAACAGCAGCAGCCGTTTCATCGCACGAAGACTCGATGGCCAAAATAAGCGGATGCTGAGCCGTAGCTGCCTCATCGGCACCATTCGCGGCAACGGCGGTCAACTCAACCGTGGGAGCCTGCGCGATCCTCATACCCGCAACATGGGCGGTACCTTCCGCATCATGGGCCGCCTCGGCACTGCTCACCGGCAGCGGGCCCCTCATGATAACGGCGTCTTCACGATCGGAGTAATAGCGCGGGCGAACACCCAAGCGCTCGTAGCCCAGACGCTCATACAGAGCCTGTGCGCCGACGTTGCTTGCACGCACCTCGAGAGAACTGGTCGTCGCACCAAGATTGCGGGCATCAGCGGCTACGCGAGCAAGAAGCTCGCGCGCAATACCGCGACGGCGCGCCTCGGGAAGCACGGCAACCTTGAGAATCTGAACATCGCCATCGACAACCCAGCCGCCCGCATAGCCAACCAGCGGGGCTTCCACGGGAAGCGGCATGGACGGATCGGCTGCGTAAGCCGCCCACCAACAACGATCCGCACGGCCAAGCTCATCCGCAACAAGCGAGGCATTCCACGCATCGCTACCCATAAGCTGAGTTTCCAGCTCCGCGACAGCCTCAACGTGGGCCGCATCGAGAGGCTTATATGCAATGCCGTCAGCACCAGCGCGAGCATTAGGCACAGCGGTGTCATTCATGGTTACATGCTTGCTGGCGCGCTCGGCCGAAAGATCGGGCGCAAGCTTGGCAAGACGCAGCTTCTCAGCTTCCTCGGCATCGGAAAGGCGCGTATACACAGGCAGCGCAAAAGCAGGATTATGACGTGCCGCATCGAAGGGATCGCACTCCCCCGCGCGCCAGGCTGCCTGCATAGCCAACAGCAAACCACAGCCAGTCGGAGCCCACATCTCTGCAGGAAGAACGCTTCCGAGAGGCTCGAAAATGTCGAGGTATTTTTTCAGCGCATCACCCGTGACGAGAAGGTCACCAGAAGAAGCCGCCGTCAGGGCACAAGCATCCGAAGACTCCTCGCCATCACCGAAGTCGGCCGCCTTAACGACGCGATCCTGGGTCAAACGCGTAACGCCGGATTCATCAAGGGAATAATCAACCGGATAGACCTCCTTGCGCATGGCATCTGCCACCACAAGAAGATCACCACGCGTACCCGCATTCCATGCGCCCCAAGCGACAGCATCAAGCGAGCTTACGCCCAGAAGCGGCAAGCCGAGCGCGCTTGCAACGCCCTTAGCCGTCGCCATAGCAATACGCACACCAGTGAACGACCCAGGTCCTCGGCCGACAACAACACAAGCCAGCTGATCGCGCTCAACTCCGCACTCTTTCAGCGCCTCGTCGATACAGGTCAGAAGCTTGGTATTAGAAGCGCGACGCGCCTCGATCTGCTGAGAGCACACGCATTCAACGCCGCAATCGGCTGCATCGAGCCGCCCTATTCCGATCGCGATCACCTCGTTGGCCGTATCGAACGCCAGCACATACGATCGCATTGTCATCGGATGGAACCTCCCGACATCTTCATTAACCTAGATTTGGAATCGTTCGCCCACACGCACAGCAGCTGACGCGCCCTCACGCCATAAGCATGGGCGCGAATCTTGCGGCCGCCCTCGGAATCAACCGTAATGGCGATCTCCAGATAATCGCAGGGCATATCGTTGGGGAACTTTCCTCCCCACTCAACAAACGTCACGCCGTCCGAATCGCCATCGATGCACTCGAAATAGCCGACATCGTAAAGCTGATCGGATTCGTCAAGACGGTACAAGTCGAAATGGCTGATGGGCATACGTCCATCAACGTACTGCAGCAGAATATTGAAGGTGGGGCTGGTAACCTGCGCACGCGTGCCAAGTCCAGCGGCAACGCCCTGCACAAATTGGGTCTTGCCCGCTCCCAAGTCGCCTTCAAGCATGATCACATCGCCGGGACGCAAATAAGGCGCCAACGTAGAGGCCAGCTGTTTAGTGGCCTCAGAGGTCGATGTGCTTCGAATGTATGTCAGTCCATTTGCCATGGTGAATATATTACGCCATTTCGGAGCAAGAACCTACTTCCAACGGCTTACTTCCAGCAGCTTGCATCAGACGATTCGCCTTAAGCAGCTTGCCCGCAGCGGCCTACTTCCCCTGTCGCGTTGCGTGGCAGTAATACATCATGAGGCCAACAAGGACACCACCCACGATGTTGCCAAGCGACACGGGAATGAGATTGTTCATGAAGAATGAACCGAAGTTGAGAACAGCCGTGTTGATGCCCGCCTCGGCAATGAGCGGCGCATAGGCGGCATTCATGTTTGCGAAGATGCCAGCAGGCACGTAGTACATGTTGGCCACGCAGTGCTCGAAGCCCGCAAGAACGAATCCCATAATGGGAACGTACAGACCCATCATGCGACCCGAGGTCTCCTGAGAGGTGTTGCCCAGATACACGGCAATGCACACCATCAGATTGCAGAAGATTCCCAGCACAAAAGCGTTGCCCCAAGGCATGCTGGCCTTATTGGCCGCAACCTTTGCAGTGTAAACAGCCAAATCGCCGCCGCCGATGTTGAGCTGACCGAAGAACGCCATGCCAGCTGCAAGGATCAGCGCGCCAACGAAATTGCCCACATAGACAATAGCCCAGTTGCGTGCAAGACCAGCCCAGGTGATCTTCTTCTCGAGAGCCGCCGTAACCATAAGAGCATTACCGGTAAAGAGCTCAGTACCCAGCAGAACCACCATGATGAGACCCAAGGGGAAGAACAGACCGGAGACCATGCGCACTACGCCAGCGTTATCGAAGCCGTGCGCTGCAGTAGAGGAGACAACTGCGCCCAGGCCGATGAAGAGGCCAGCGGCAATTCCGAGCACAAACAAACGCCACGCAGGCGATGCCGCCTTGCCAACGCTTGCATTCATGTAGCCGTCGGAAATCTCCTTCGGAGTCAAAACCGCCATACCCTGCCGCCTTCCTCATCACAAACGCTCAACTACCGCTCCAAGGTCACGAGGATACGCTCGTAAAAGCAAGGCCTCGTCCCCGTTTCGGCTAGTGGGTGCGACGGAAAGGGGCGGGGGCGCGTCAGCCAAGGGGCTGGATGTGTCGGTTGGGTGAC
>JAFYTB010000005.1 GCA_017559045.1 Eggerthellaceae bacterium
GATTGCGACTCAACCGACGGCTGGCCAGTCGGCTGCTCGACCACTTGGCCGACAACCTGGTCGGTAGCTTGGCCAATCATCTGGTCAGCCACCTGGTCGGCCGCCTCTTCGACAAACACCTGACCAGCCGGCTCCTCAGCCAACTGACCAGAATCACCCGTTACAGTCACGTAGTTCTTCATATCACGCCTTTACTAAAGCGAAAGATTTAGCCGATGATCTCCTTGGCGCGCTTCAGCTCATCAACGATGGAAATACCCTGAGGGCAAGCATCTTCGCAGGCATGGCACTCGATGCAAGCGCTCGGCTTCTTGCCGCCACCATTCCAGTTGATCCACTCCTGAACGTGGCGTCCAAACAGAATGTTCGCATTGAGCGTAATGAAGGAACCCGAAATAGCCACGTTCTCGGGACACACCTTCGAACAGTAGTTGCAAGCGGTGCAAGGAATAAGATTAAACTTGGCAAACTCAGCCTGCGCAGCCTCGACCACGGCAGTCTCTGCGGGGCCAAAGCTCTCGAGATCGCTCATCGAGGCAATGTTGTCCTCAAGCTGATCCATGGCGTTCATACCCGAGAGCACCGTAATGATATTCGGCTGGCTTGCCACGAAACGCATCGCCCAAGAAGCACACGAAGCCTCAGGGTCGGCATCCTTCAACACCTGGGCAACGCTAGCCGGCGGGTTTGCCAAAAGACCGCCGCGCAGCGGCTCCATGACAACCACGGGCACTCCGTGCTTAGCAGCAACTTCCATGCTCTTGCGGCCCTCGTTGACCGGATCCTCCCAGTCAAGATAATTAACCTGCAGCTGCACGAACTCGGTCTCGGGATGCGCCGTCAGAATCTCGTCAAGCTCGGCAGCATTGCCATGATGGGAGAAGCCGATATGGCGAATGAGGCCCTCCGCCTTCTTCTCCATAACGAAATCCCACATGCCAAGATTGTCGAAAACCTGCGTACGAACGCCGCCCGTCATATGCAGCAGATAGAAATCAAAGTAACCAGCGCCCGTGCGCTCAAGCGACTGATAGAAATGAGCCTGAGCATCCTCGGGCGTCTTGCAGCCAATCCAAGAGATGCCCTTGGTGGCAAGCTGATAGCTCTCGCGCGGGTGACGCTTCACCAGCGCCTCAGCCGTAATGGCCTCGCTGTCGCCGTAAATCCATGCCGTGTCGAAATAGGTGAAACCGGCCTCAAGGAAACGATCGACCAGCTGGCAAATAAGCTCCATATTGGCGCTGCCGTCCTCATTGCGAGGCAACCTCATAAGTCCGAAACCAAGCTTGCCAATTTCCTCGCCCAAATAAGCCACGACGATCCCCCTTCATGAACCGCGGGACCCTATCAACGCACCGTCGTCTTCGGCATTTCATGCGGTCAATGATAGCAAATGGCGGAATACGAAAAGGCGAAGAAGCACTTCGCCACAACAAGCGCAGGCCGACGACAAGGTCGATCCGCAACACGAGCACTTCCCCCGCGATATACGCCACGACAAATGCACCCCAGCAAAGTTATGTAGAAAACTCCACGCATCCGCTTCTCCACACCCACTCCATGCCCCCTCGATACAATTCACGCCCATGCGCGCGGCCGAGCTGCCCAGCCGACATTTCGCGCAAAAGCAAGTCCTACCAGGCAGCATTAGGAGAAACGCATGAGCATCAGAATCATCACCGACTCGGCCGCCGACCTCGGCGAAGCCTTTGTCAGCGATCACGAAGTGCGCATCGCGCCGCTAAGGACCATCTTCCCCGACGGGGAGTACCTGCAGGGAGTCAATCTCACGGCCGAGCAATTCTACGAGAAGCTCATCGAGTCAACGGAGGTTCCGCGCACCAGCCAGGCAACCCCCTACGATTTCGAGTGCCTTTTCGAGGAAGCCGTCGCAGCCGGCGACGACGTAGTGGCCATCATCCTTTCAAGCAAGCTTTCCGGAACCTACAACAGCGCTATGACCGCTGCTCAAAGCTACGAGGGCCGCGTGTTCGTCGTCGACTCCCTCAGCGTGACCATCGGCCAGCAGATCCTCGTGGAGCGCGCTGTTCAGCTGCGCGAAGAAGGCTTGAACGCTGCGGAAATTGCCCAGAAACTCGAAATCGAGAAGAATCAGCTTGTGGTCATCGCCGCGCTCGACACGCTCGAGTACCTCAAGAAGGGCGGCCGCGTATCCTCGGCAGTCGCAATTGCAGGCGGAATCCTCAACATCAAGCCGGTTATCGGCATCGTCGACGGAGCCGTTGAGCTCGTCGGAAAAGCACGTGGCTCCAAGCAGAGCAACAACCTTCTTCGAACCAAGGTGTTTGAAGCGGGCGGAATCGATTACAGCCGACCCATTCGAATCGGCTACACGGGTCTTTCCGATTCGATCCTGAAAAAGTACCTGCGTGACTCCGCAGACCTCTACGAGGGACGCATCGAAGGCGAAATCCCGGTTACGCACATCGGTGCCGTCATCGGCACGCATGCTGGTCCGGGTGCTGTCGCAGTCAGCTTCTTCCGTGCGGAATAATTCGAGCTAGCTAGAAAATCGCAGCCAAGCTAACCAAGAAGCCGCCGAGAGGTCATCAAGAAGGCCGCCACAAAACAGCCCAACACTTCCCCACAGGCAAACGCAGATGGCCGCTGGAGCAAATAGTTCCAGCGGCCATCGCTCGTTAAAATCGCTCTTCCACCTCGCCCAACATCCCGTCAAGCAGGTAACCCGTCGCCCATGACTCGTCAACAACAAAGCCAGGAACGATTGGCGGACGCATCATGAAGTCGAGCAAAAGTTGCTCATAAGCAGCCATGGGAACTGCAACCGAGTAGTCCTCATAGCCCACAACCAAAAAGGTGATGAAAGACCCGTCAAACCTGGAGAAATAAATCAGAGCCGTTTCGAAGAGGGGATCCTCCCCCACCAGTCGTTCCTTTACCTGAAGCTTAAGCAGCTCAATGGCACAGTCGTCTAATTCAGCTTCGAAAATACGCGCTTTCTCGGAAAACCTGTCGGGGTGAAGAACGAGTCGTCCTACATGCTTGGGAATATCTGCGAGCTTGCGTTCTTCAACGTCGACATCTTCGCGGACGCTCTCGTCAACAAGCACGACAACACTCGCCTCAGCAACTGCCCCAGCAACTACGCCAGCATCCTCGTCAGCGGCGCCCGCCCCCGCGCCCGCGATCATGCGAGCAAGGTCAGCCTCAGCCGCAGCACGCTTTTCGAGATCGGGCTCAAAAAGAACGAGCTTTGCGTGCGGGATGTCGTGGTAGAGACAGCGATACGACGCAAGATCGCGATACCCACAAATCTCGCACTCGTACTCGAAGAGCAATCCCTCCCTGGCCGCTTCCGCCACCTCGGGAACAAAGACATTCGGAACAATCGGCCAGCACTCAAACTCGGAA